>JAJFUH010000222.1 GCA_021372535.1 bacterium | reverse complement strand
ACCTCCGGCGAACACTACGGCGCGGTGCTCAATCTGGATTTCGATTATATCAACTACCTGGACGAACTGAAAACCCACGGCCTCAATCTCACGAGAACATGGACAGGTACTTACCGTGAAACCACTGCATCCTTTGAAATCACGGATAATACTCTCGCCCCCCTCCCCAACCGTTACCTCTGTCCATGGGCACGCAGTACCACACCCGGTTACTTCGATGGTGGTAACAAGTTCGACCTCACAAAATGGGATGACGGCTATTTCAAACGCCTGAAAGACTTCCTGACCCAGGCTTCAAAGCGGGGCATAGTGGTCGAACTGAACCTCTTTTGCCCTAACTACGACGATACCCTCTGGAAGGCGAATCCAATGAACGCCGCCAACAACATCAACGGGATTGGAGACTGTCCCGGCACTGAGGTCTACACGCTGAAACACAAGGACCTTGTTGCCGTCCATGAGGCGGTTACCCGGAAGATTGTGCAGGAGTTGCGCGGCTTCGACAATCTCTATTATGAAGTGTGCAATGAACCCTACTTTGGTGGAGTATCTTTGGAATGGCAACACCATATCGTGGACTTGATTGTGGAAACAGAAAAAGAATTCCCATACAAACACCTGATATCAATGAACATCGCCAATGGCCGGGCGAAGGTCATGAATCCTGACCCAAATGTTTCCATTTTCAATTTTCACTACTGTGTTCCCCCGGACGTTGTTGAAATGAACTACGGTCTGAACAGGGTTATCGGAGAAAACGAAACCGGGTTCCGGGGGAAAGCGGATGTAACCTACCGTACAGAGGGCTGGGAATTCATCATTGCCGGTGGGGGCTTGTATAATAATCTGGACTATTCCTTTACACCCAGACATGCCGACGGATCGTTCCTGGATTACAAGTCACCCGGCGGCGGCAGCCCTGAATTGCGTAACCAACTCAGTATCCTCAAGGACTTTATCAACAGTTATAATTTCATTCGCATGGCCCCAGAGAATGATGTCATTAAAGGGAGAGTCCCGGAGGAAGCATCCGTCCGGGCATTGGTTGAACCGGGTAAACAGTATGCGATCTACATCAATGGGGGCAAACAGGCTGATCTTACACTGGACCTCCCGGTGGGAACGTATGCCATCGAATGGGTGGATACCAAAACCGGAAAAATAGTCGGAAAAGAGAAGCTGCGGCATACAGGAGGAGAGACAGTAATGCGATCACCGGAATACTCCGAGGATATTGCGCTTCGAATAAAGGCGCAGCAATAATTATAATCGCACATAACCTGAGTAGCTCGACGGATACAGGGATGGCTTGAAACCACTTAAAAATATGGGGGGATAGTAATTCACTCCACGAGGCTCTCTTGACATATCAGGTTATTTTCAGTAAATTTCAATAGTCTTATTTCCGATGTTTTTTTCAGGGAGACGATACGTGGACGGTCGGTATTCAATGGGCATTTTACTCGTTATTGCCGGTCTTGTGCTTGTTTTTGCCGGACTTGTCGTGCTGTTCATCGATAAGATTCCCATAATCGGGCGACTTCCGGGAGATATCAATATTTACGGTAAAAACTGGAGTTTTCATTTCCCTGTCGTTACCGGTCTGATCATCAGTCTCATTTTAACCATCATCATCAACATCCTTTTCAGGCGATAGCTTTCCTTGAACCTTGCTGAATACGACTATAATCTCCCTGTGGAACTGATTGCCCAGAAACCGCCGGAAGTCCGGGACCAATCACGGCTCATGGTTCTGCCGGAGGGAAATCATCCCGTCCTGCACACCACATTCACCAACCTCCCGGAGTTTCTGCGAAAAGGCGATCTTCTCGTTGTCAACGATACCCGTGTTTTTCCCGCCCGTCTGGTCGGCACCAAAGAAAACACCGGCGCGGAGATAGAAATATTCCTGCTCCGTCCGTACGGAGACGGTACATGGGATGCTCTTTCCCGCCCTGCGAAACGACTCAAGGAGGGTACGGTCATAGATTTTGGTAACGGAGCTCTTCGGGCCGTAATCGTTGAAAAAGGTGCGGATGGCCGGGTACGGACAGAGCTTTCATCGGATATGGATATCGACGAGGCACTGGAAAAACTCGGAAAAACTCCTCTGCCTCCTTATATTAAACGTGAGCCGGAGGATTTCGATCGTGAACGGTACCAGACCGTATACGCGAAAGAACGCGGCGCAGTGGCTGCTCCCACGGCTGGTCTGCATTTTTCAGGGATTCTCCTCGATAAACTGGCTTCGATGGGTGTCGAAAGAGCCGCTGTGACGCTTCATGTCGGTATCGGAACATTCAAACCCTTGACCGAAGATGAGGCACGCAGCGACCGGCTCCATAGCGAGTACTGTATCGTTACGGAAACCACGGTCGATAAAATCAGGAGCTGCCGCTCCGGAAAAGGCCGCGTTGTTGTCGTGGGCACAACAACCGCACGAGCGCTTGAAACGGCATCTTCATCCGGGGCGCCGGAGTCATACGAGGGATGGACCGATCTTTTTATCAAGCCTCCTTACCGTTTCAGGTCGGTTGATGCACTGATAACGAACTTTCATCTGCCCCGATCGAGCCTCCTGGTTCTGGTGAGTGCTTTTACCGGAAGAAACCGTATTTTAAACGCCTACCGGGAGGCCGTAAGTAAACAATACCGTTTTTATTCATACGGAGATGCGATGCTGATTTTCGGAGGGAAAGCATGAAAACCGGTGCGGTCATTGTCGCCGGTGGGCGCGGAACACGCATGGGATCGGATACTCCCAAGCAGCTCCTCAACCTTGGCGGGATACCAATTCTGGAACGAACGCTCCGGCCTTTTATCAACAGCCCGGAAATAAACTGCATTGTTATAGTTGCAGAAAAGAGCATTTTTGAGCATATTAGAGGATTCATCGGAACAACTTTACCGGTTAACAAACCGGTAATGGTCGTGCAAGGAGGCCCGGAACGTCAGGATTCCGTTTTAAACGGCATACAGGCGCTCGATGAGGATACCGACATCGTGGTGATTCACGATGCGGTGAGGCCGTTTATCACCGAGGACCTCATCTCGGCCTGCATTCACGGCGCAGAATCGTACGGAGCGGTTTCTGTCATGAGACCTCTGAAAGAAACGGTGAAAGTAGTGCAAGACGGCATGGTTGTAAAAACGCCCGACCGATCGACGCTCAGGATTACCCAGACACCTCAGGCATTCAGGAAAGAACTTATTACAGAAGCGCACGCCCAGGCCGGCGAGGACGGTTTTATCGGAACCGACGATTGCATGCTTGCGGAGCGTATGGGAATTCCGGTTTATATTATCGAAGGAAACGACATGAATATTAAAATAACGACTCCGGCTGATCTTGTCATAGCGGAAGCCATGCTGAAACTGTTTGAAAACGGGGGAATATCATGCTGAGAATCGGTCATGGATATGACGCCCACCGGCTGGTCGAAGGAAGGGAGCTGATCCTGGGCGGAGTGCATATCCCCTGGCATACGGGCCTGCTGGGACATTCGGACGCCGATGTGCTTTCCCATGCAATCGGTCATGCGCTGCTCGGCGCAATGGGCCTCGGCGATCTTGGCGAGAATTTTCCCGATACCGATCCATCGCTGAAAAATATACGCTCAACAGAGATTCTGCACCGGATTGCCGGCTTGATTTATGAACATAATGCCGAAATCATTTCTATCGATTCGACAATCGTCGCCCAGGAACCAAAACTGTCGCCATACAAGAAAGAAATGATCCATAATATCGCTGTCGCCCTCGGCATCACGGAAAACCAGGTTTCGGTAAAAGCCACAACAACCGAAGAAATGGGTTTCACCGGCCGTAAAGAGGGTATTGAAGCCCATGCTGTCTGTATCGTAGAGGATATTTCATAATGAATATTGCTGTCTTTAAAGGGGGCTCGTCCAGAGAACGAGAGGTTTCCCTCATGAGCGGGGATTCGATATACGCTGCCTTGCAGCAGGCGGGACACACGGTAACGGCCTATGATGTGGCATGGGAAGGTAAAAACACCCTGCTACCCGCCATCGATGAAATAGTACGAAAGAGAATCGATGTCGTATTTCTTGCGCTTCACGGCGGTCTCGGGGAAAACGGGGGCATTCAGGGTCTCCTCGAAGCCGCAGGAATACCGTATACCGGCTCAGGAATAACTGCGAGCGCTGTCGCCATGGATAAGGATTTATCAAAAGCCATCTTCAGGTATCACGATATTCCGACAGCTCCATGGATTGCGGGAAGTCCGGAAACCATCACGCCCTCTCGCGTTTTAGCGGATATCGGTTATCCCTGTGTTGTCAAACCTGCTGATCAGGGCTCGACAATCGGCGTTGTCGTGGTTCGTGACCCGTCCCGTCTCGAAGAGGCTATCGCCACGGCATCGCCTTACACGGAAAAAGTCATGGTCGAGCAGTATATTTCGGGTAAGGAGCTTTCGGTTCCCATTCTCGGTGAAACAGCGCTGCCGGTGATCGAAATACGGCCATCGCACGAGATATACGATTACACATGCAAATACACATCCGGAATGAGCGAGTATTTTGTTCCGGCTCCCATACCTGCCAACCTTGCAGAGGAAATCACCGGATACGCATTGAAAGTGTTCGCTGTCCTTGGGCTCCGTGATATTGCCCGGATCGATTTCCGTCTCGACGCTGATGGCCGGCCTCTCTGTTTCGAGGCAAACACGCTTCCCGGAATGACAAACACAAGCCTTGTTCCCAAATCGGCGGCAAAAGCGGGAATCGACTTCCCCGGCCTTGTCACCAGAATTACTGAACAGGCTTACCAACGGAAAGGGAAAGCCGCAGATGGCGCTTAAAATATTCAATACGCTCAACCGGAAAAAAGAGGATTTTATCCCGATACACGGCAGAAGGGTCAATTTTTATGCCTGCGGTCCGACCGTATATGATTATTTCCACATCGGAAATGCGCGCCCGCTCATCATGTTCGATGTTTTCAGGCGGTATCTGGAATACCGTGGGTATGAAGTAAATTATATCGTCAACATCACCGATGTCGATGATAAAATCATCAACCGGGCTGCAAAGGAAGGTGTCAATTTCAAGGCGATAGCCCGCACCTATACGGACGCTTTTTTCGAGGGCGCAGAAAAACTCGGCGTAAGACCGGCGACTGTCCACCCGCGCGCGACCGATAACATCGACGGTATGATTCATCTTATCCGACTTCTTATCGACAACGGTCATGCATATGTGGTCGATAAGGACGTTTATTATGATATCTCGTCTTTTCCCGGTTACGGTAAACTGTCGGGCCGTGACATCGAACAGATGCAGGCCGGAGCCCGCGTCGATGTGGACGAGCGGAAACGAAATCCCCTCGATTTCGCTCTCTGGAAGGCGGCAAAACCCGATGAGCCTTCATGGGACAGTCCATGGGGACCGGGACGCCCCGGCTGGCATATCGAATGCTCGGTCATGTCCATGCGGTATGGTGACGGTACGCTCGATATTCATGGGGGAGGGCAGGACCTCATCTTCCCTCATCACGAAAATGAAATTGCACAGTCAGAAGGGGCCACAGGGAAACCGTTCGCCAAATACTGGATTCATAACGGCTTTCTCGATATAGAAGGCGAGAAGATGTCGAAATCGCTCGGCAATTTCCTCACGGTGAAGGATATACTCGTAAAATACGATCCCATGGCTATCAGGGTGTTTTTCCTGCTCAAACATTACCGTTCTCCGATCGATTTTTCGGAAGAACGTATCATGGAAGCTCAGGCGGCGCTGGAACGGTTGAGGAATGCATATCGCAGGATGAACTATATTCTGGATAAATACAGCGGCGGTGCAGCGGAAAAAAAAGAATCTCCCGAAGAAATCACCCTGCTCAGGGCCGGATTCGAGGATGCGATGGATGATGACTTCAATACGGCGCGTGCGATGGGATACCTGTTCGATATAGCAAAAGGCGTCAATTCGGTCGATGAAGCTGACACTACAGTTCCGGCTTATATGAAAGCGGCAAAGGAAGTGTTCGATACCCTCGGTACCTCAGTATTCGGGATTACCTTCTCCGAAGCCGGTGTCAATGCGGATTCTAAAGTTGATGAGCTTATCGGTCTGGCGGTCGAGATACGCCCCGGAATACAAAAGGACTACTTCGATAACCGTAGTATCGATGATATCATGAACTCCATCATTGAAACCCGCAGCGAAGCCCGTAAGCAGAAAAACTGGAAGCAGGCGGACATCATCAGAGACCGGCTCAGGGATATCGGTATCGTTCTCGATGATTACGCCGGGGGTACTTCGTGGAAATGGAGCTGATCGATTATCCGACAGATTCTCCGGAATAATCGCAGTAAAGCAAAGAAAGGGCGGCATCTGGAGGTGTCGCCTTTTTCTTTTCCGGGAATACCGAATAAAAAAGGGACGGCGTAAAAAACCGTCCCTTTGAATTTCATGGAACATGCTGATTACTTTACAGCTTTTTTCTTCTGTGTCACATGGAGGTACCACTCGCAGAGAAGCGGAGCCGCCACATAAATTGACGAATAGGTACCCGTTACGATACCGACAAGCATCGCGAACGAAAAATCATGGATCACCGCACCGCCGAACATGAAAAGTGCCAAAACGGTCAGCAGTGTTGTAAATGCTGTGATAACAGTACGGGACAGGGTTTCGTTGATCGCATTGTCAATTGTGGCAAAATAACCCTCCTGAACACCCTTGCGCAATTTCTCCCTGATTCTGTCATAAACCACAATGGTATCGTTGAGCGAGTATCCGATGATAGTCAGGATAGCCGCAACGATGGTGAGTGAAATCTCCTTCCCCAGAAGAGAGAACAGCCCGATCGTAACGAGCACATCATGAATAAGAGAAAGTATGGCGCCGATCGAGTACTTGAACTCAAACCTGATGGACATATATATGACGAGCATGATGAGTGAGAAGAAAATCGCCCATAATGCCTGTCCTTTCAACTCTGAGCCTATGCTCGGTCCGACCATCTCCTCGCGGAGAATCCAGTCCTGCATGTTCGAGGGGAGACTGTCTTTTAAAGAGGTACGGAGCGATTCCTTGACCTTTTCAGATGTTTCATGCATATCGCCTACTTTAACAATCCGTATAAGCACATCTTCTTTCTGATCGCCAAGAAATTTGATCTCGCTTGTTGAAAGATCGGTGCCTTTTACATCAACGGTCCCGAGAGCATCACGGATTGCGGCAACAGTAACCGGTTTGTCGAAATGGAGCTCAAGCAGCGAACCGCCGAGAAAATCAATGGAGTATTGGGGCCCGCCATGGGCAAAAAGCGAAATAATTCCGGCCAGTATAACAACACCCGACACTATATATGCTTTTTTCCGGAAGGACACAAACGGGAAGCTGGGTTTACTGAACAAAGCGAAAACACCAAATGTTTTTCCGGAAAAGTTAAACTTGTGGGAAAGAATATCATATATAACTTTTGTAATAAACAGACAGGTAAACACGGAAGCAACGATACCGACCATGAGCGTCAGTGCAAATCCCTTGATCGGACCGGTGCCGAAATTATAGAGGATAATACCGGTAAGAAATGTGGTGATATTCGAATCGAGAATCGTCCAGCGGGCGCGGAGAAAACCGTTATTAATCGCAACCCGCGCGGTATTTCCGAGCCGCAGTTCCTCGCGGATGCGCTCATACACAAGTACATTTGCATCAACCGCCATACCGATAGTCAGGATGATGCCTGCAATACCGGGTAGTGTAAGAGTCGCCCTGAAATACGCCAGATAAGCGATAATGAACAACATGTTGAGGATCAATGCGAAAACCGCAACTACACCCGCAAAATAGTAGTACACTATCATAAAAACAACTACAGAACCGAATCCGATAAGAAGCGCGATGCGGCTCTGACGGATCGAATCAGCTCCCAGTGATGGCCCGACAGTCCTGTCCTCGATGACATTTACGGAAGCGGGGAGAGAACCGGCACGAAGAACAATCGCAAGGTCACGGGCTTCTTCGTTGGTAAAACTGCCCGATATCGATGAGGTGCCGCCGTAGATTTTTTCACGGACGACAGGAGAGGAAAACAGGGTATTGTCGAGGACAATCCCTATCCGCTTGCCGACATTATTACCGGTAATCCGCGCCCATTCCCCGGCGCCTTCGCTCGTCGATTCCATCTGAATTTGAGGTTGACCTGCCTGAAGACCGCCACCCATGACAACACGGGCATCCGCGACCATTTCGCCGGTCATCTCATTAGCCGCATTAACCACATAAAGAGCACGCATGTCATCCTGGCGTTCATTCTCGGGTCCCCATAACAGCATTACCCCGTTTTTCTCAAGTATTTTCTGAACTTCAGGATCTTTCAGGTACGCTTCCACCCGCGGAACATTATCCATATCAACAAGGATATTAAAACTTGGAATACCGCCAATCTGCTGATATTTAAACAGACTGGTGAATTTTTTGGTTTCTGTCCCGGGCTGTTTTCCCTCTTCGAACAGACCCGTTTTGGTAGTGTCCGCAACAGCCGTCGAATCGTGTGCTCCGGAAAGGTAGAGGTCCAGCTTGTCAGTGATGAATTTGATATCTTCGTCTGACTTGAGGAGCTTGAATTCGAGCCGGGCCGTTTTCCCGATGAGATTTTTGGCACGTTCCACATCACTCATACCGGGAAGCTCGATAATTATTCGCTTTTCCCCCTGCTTCTGAACGACGGGCTCGGTCAGACCGAACTGGTCGACACGGTTGGTGATAACTGTCATGACCTTATCGACCGCATCAGGAATGTCTTTCTCTGCCAGACCGGCAGTATCGACCTCCATAACAAGATGAATCCCTCCCTGGAGGTCGAGCCCGAGATTTAACGCCTTGTTTTTCAGCTTCTCCAGTATCCCGGGATCCATTGTGCTCCATGTACTCTTGGAGGAAAAGTAACGTACTGTGGGAACAATCTCCCAGACGGAGAACAGAACAAGTGCGGCTATTATAGCCACTTTCCAGCCGATTGAATATTTCTCCTTGCGGCTTGATCTCAATTTCACGCTTCTTTGAACCATGTTGTCTCAGCCCTCTTTTCTAATTATGAAGCAGTGCCAGCATATCACGCACAGCTCTGTCCAAACCAACATATATGGCTCGCGCCATGATTGAATGACCTATATAATAACCTTTGATTTCATGAATTTTAGTAACCTTTAAGATATTCTTATAGGTAAGCCCATGACCAGCATGAACCTCAAGTCCCTGCCGTTCGGCCCGAACGGCTCCCTCTCTCAGAGCCGCAAGGTGTTTTTCCGTTTCTTCAGGATTTTTTGCAAGAGCATATTCCCCCGTATGCAACTCCACACAATCAGAGCCGACTGTCTTTGACATATCGATCTGCTTCGGATCGGGATCGATAAACATGCTCGTGACGATTCCGTGTGTTTTCAGGTGTTTAACCATCCGTGTCAGTTTTTCCCTGTTTCCGACAACATCCAGCCCTCCTTCAGTGGTGATTTCCTGCCTCTTTTCCGGCACGAATGTAACCTGATCCGGAACGATTTCAACTGCGATAGAGAGCATCTCCTCGGTGGCTGCCATTTCAAGGTTAAACGGAAGATTGACAACCTTCCTCAGGATACGGATATCACGATCGGAGATGTGACGGCGGTCTTCCCTGAGATGTGCCGTAATGCCGTGCGCACCGGCCAGTTCAACAATTCCTGCCGCAAAAACAGGATCAGGCTCATTCGTTTTCCTTGACTCACGTATAACAGCCACATAATCAATATTGACGCTTAAATGCATACCGTATCTCACCTCCGGATTTCACCACGAGTTCATTCAAATCCTCTGGTAAATCCTCTGGTATGACATGTTCAACATGTTTGCGCCGGATCACCGAACAGATCCTGGATCGCCAAAAGAACATCATCGATGGACGGGATTCCCTGTTCCCCTCCAATGACAATTCTGCCATAACGGCCACGGGGTCCATAAACCCTGAAATCACTGGCAATAAATATTCCAATGGTAGGGCGATTGAGCGCCACCGATACATGCATCGGCCCCGTATCGCCGCTTATAAACAGATCACAGTGCTCGATAACTGCGGCCATCTGACCTACGGTCACATTTTCGAGTACATCCAATGAAGTCTGCGATAACTCCCTGATTGAAACAATTGTCTTTTTATCGCCAGGTCCCCCGATAACGACAATCCTTGCCCCCGTCTGCGATACGAGCGTGTCAATAAGACCTGCAAAATTACGGGCGCCCCATTTCTTTCTGCCTCTGCCGCCGGGATGAATTATAAAAAAAGAATCAAACTCGGTAATTTCATGTTCTATCAGCCATTCTTCCGCAAAGGTGCGATCCATATCGGTAATATAATATGCCATCGAGTATTCGGGAATCCCGGGCGCAATGCCCTTTACGATCCCAAGCATCGCATCCGCCATATGAGTCCCTTCCGGGGGAGGCGGTAAAAGGATATTTAAAAACGACTCCGCATCTTTTCTGTCATATCCGAGCCTGTACCGCGCCCCGCTGAAACATGTCAAAAGCACGTTATTCAGGGAAAAATGATGCCCATCGGAAACATCGACAGCACAATCATATCTCATTTGTTTCAGTCGCCTTATCAACTTAATATAATTCAAAGGATTAATACGGGATCTTTTTTTTTCAAACAGGATAATCCGATCTACGCATGGATTGTTTTCAAGAACTTCCTCAAAGCCCTCCGATATTAAAACATCTATTCCTGCATCCGGAAATGCAGCTTTCAAACCGCTGATAAGCGGAGTCATAAGAACAAGATTACCGAGTCTTGAATCCTGTCTGACCAGCAGAATCCGGCTGATCGTTTCACGGTTGAACTCTTCCGGTTTTACAGGATTTGTGTTGATAAACAGCGCAAAGACTTTTCTTATGATGTTCTTGAAAAAAATCTCAAGACGCTTGGCGATTCTCACAGATTCACCTTATCTTTGACACCGGATGACATCACTGCTTCAACTTTACCGTTTTTTTCAAAAAATATGAGCGTTTCAACATTACCGAGACTTTCGGCAAATGCAAGACCTTTCTCAGGTCCCAGAACAAAAATTGTAGTTGAAAGAATATCCGCATCCATTGCATTCTCCGCCCAAACCGTGACAGAAATACACCCCCGTGCGGGGTAACCGTTCGATGGGTCAAGAATATGATGGTAACGAACTCCGTCCTTGATAAAGAATCGCTCATAATCACCCGACGTGGCAACCGTGGGAAACGGCATGGTATCGATCATAATTGTTCTGCTCAACCTCGGATGTCTGACACCGATGACCCAGTCGGCATTGCCGGGTTTCTTACCGAAGTAATAGATATCGCCGCCAGCATTGACAAGACCGGATTTAACACCGTTTTCCTTCAGAACGGCAACCATTCTGTCGACTGCATAACCTTTTGCAACCCCTCCAAGATCGAGCCTGGTTTCGGGATTCCCGAACCTTATATGATGATCGTTTAATTCAACATGGGAAAATCCCACCGACCTGAGTTTTTCCTGTATATCCCGCATGTCAGGAATATGTCCGTCGCCTTCAAAATCCCACAGCCATTTGACCTGGGCAATGGTCGGGTCAAACGCGCCTCCGGATAACTCGTAAAAATACCGGGACCGCTCCAGAACCCGCCATAAATCATCACCGACCGTCCATTCCGAAACGTCCTTCGAAGCGTTTATTTTCCAGAGCTCGCCGCTTCCCTTGAGCGGTTCCATAATGTGTTCGATACGGACGCCCTCGTCAAATGCTTTTTTTAGAAGACTTTCACCTTTCGTCTTGTCGGAATAAAATATCTTGATCGTGACACTCGTGTCCATGAGGAACTGAGTCGCCTCGACAAGCCGGGGTGTTGACCAGAACCATCCCCCGCTCACAATCCCCATAAACACTAAAAAAACAAACAGAAAGCATGTCACTCCTGACTTCATATTTTTAAAAGACACTATATGCATAAACCAGTTTATCATACTACGGAACCATTTCAGAAACGACGATCAATAAGAGCAGCGAGGAAATCACTCAGCTCATCCTGGGCTTTCCTGTTTTCAAACCGCAGTGAAATATCACGCGCCTTGTCAGCATAATCACGGGCACGCTGTACCGCATACTCGATACCGCCGTTGCTCCGGACAAGCGATAAAAGCTCTTTGACGGTTTTTTCGCTGCCGAAAAGCAATTTTTTGATTTTTTCCTGTTTAAAATCTCTCAGCGTATAAATAAGCGGCAGAGTCATTCGACCGGCCATGACATCCATAAGTCCCGGTTTACCCATGACATCGACATCGCCCATATAATCAAGGGTATCATCGACAATCTGAAACGCTGTTCCGACACACTCGCCGAGTTCGCGTCCCCATACACGTTCAATGCCCGATGCACCCGACAGCATGACTCCGAGCTCACCCGAAGCTGCAAACAGTGATGCTGTCTTATCGCCAACGATTGACAGGTAGGTTTCCTCATCAATTATGCCGCTTGCAAGAGAATCCCTTATTTCACCGCGGATCATGCGTTCGACTGAATTGATAACAACAGATACCGCTCCGGGAGCATCGATCTCATGAGACATCATAAGAGCCCGGATAAAAATATAATCCCCCGACAATACTGATACTTTGTCGGAATATCGTGCATTGAGCGTTTCCATGCCGCGTCTCAACCCGGAACCGTCAAGGACATCATCGTGGTGCAGGGAAGCGACATGTATAGCCTCAATAACCATCGCAGCCCTGTACAGAGATTCCCTTGACCCGCCGGCAAGAGATGCTGCATGTGCCATCAAAGCGGGTCTGGTCCCTTTTCCGTGGATTGAGAATACCTGTTCCAGTATTACATCAACATCAGGATCGGAGGAAAAGAACTCGCTTCTCATTCCCGAATACAGTTCGGGAATAATTTCCGATAAAATACCGTTACCGACACTCATTATTATATCTATTGCTAAAAGTTTGGATATTATAAGCTTATATAACCAATAAAATGGTTCGGCAATACCTTGTTTTACAAACACAGCACACAATTTGAAACTTTTAGATAAGTTTAGAAATATATGAAATATGAACATTTATGTCAAGGATTATGCACGTTGAGAGGCTTATTTCAAACGAGGGGATTTACCGGAGATATCAATAGGTTGTAACAGTCCGATCCAGTCATTCGGTATTACGAACACAATACTGAATACAGGAAATCCATGTTACCAATTTATTAATGGAATAATACACTATTTTTCACACAGCTGCTCAACAAATTCTCTGACTTTTTCCTCGTATAAAGCAAAGTTTGCGCGATTGAGTTCCTTCGCCATCAACCCGAGCGTCGCAATCGGTCTGCTGCCTGTCAATTCAGCGAAAGAGGCAAAAAACTTCTCCTGTTTTGAAAACCAGTTCGTGCAGAAAATTGCGTTCCGTTTTATCCTGCCCTCGTATTGTGTCAGATAGGTACGGATTGCCGGTGTCATGCTGCCGAAACCCCATAAGGGCGAGCCCAGAATAACCATATCGTAAATTGTGGGGTCTTTCATGGAAGGCTCGATGTCGGTAAGATTTTTTCTGATAGCGTCACGTCCCGAGATGAGGAAGTTGAAAAATCCGGACCGCTTTTTCCTGTCAACCACCCGCTCGATATCCGCACCCAGGAGTGCCGCGATATCTTCTGCCACACGCTTCGTGTTGCCACCTTGCGTTGTGTACACTACCAGCACGTTCATTCCTGTCCTTACAGGCGTTTTAACAATAATACGCCTGTTTGTCTGATTGTCCATATTTTACATTCCCCGGATATATTCCAATTTCGTCCATGATAAAAAGAACTGTATAAAACAATGCCATCGACATCAGCAACACTGCTGTTACATTCATACAACCGGTTAATTCCTGATACTCAATCATTATAGAAGTGTTTTCTTCCCCGCTATTCGTGCAACAAGAACGCTTATTTCATACAGAAACAAGAGCGGGATCGCCATGATTATCTGGCTCGCGGGATCGGGAGGCGTAAAGATTGCAGCAACAACAAATATTATAACTATGGCATATTTACGATACTTTGTCATCCATGTATATTTAATAATGCCAATTTTAGCCAGAATGAAGGTAATCAGCGGCATCTCGAAAATGACACCGAACATAATCGTAAATCTGAGCATTTTACTGATAAAGTCGCCGATGGTAAGCATAAACAGAACTTTTTCAATTTTGAACGTTTTTACAAACTTGAGAAAAAACGGAATAATGATGAAATATGCCAGCGACGCCCCGATTAAAAAACTGAGGGTTGCGATATAGACCAGGGGAAGAATCCATTTCTTTTCCCGCTTGTACAGGCCTGGCGATACGAACGACCAGATAAAATACAGCACAAACGGCAGCGCCATGACAAGACCCATAAAAAAAGCCGTCTGCAGCCGTATCATGATCGGCTCCATGATCCCCGTATATATGAGCGGAAGTTCCGCCTGCTCGGCGAGATGAGTGATTGTGGAAATGAACATATCGGATAAAAACCAGCCGAGAATCATCCCGATTGTCACTGCAAATATCGATTTGAGGAGTGCCCATCGAAACTCTTCGAGATGATCGAGAAACGGCATCTCTGTGGGATCGGGTTCTTCTTCCTTGGGTTTTTCACCATTTAAACCTCCCGATCCGCCTGAACTCCCGGAACTGACCGGTACCGTCTTCTGCGGGCTTGTTTCCAGGTGAGCGGTTCCCGGATAAGTTGTTACAAGAAGAGCATTATCAGCCGTCTGACTGTCAATGACTGCCCGGGAAGACAGGAGATGATCGGTATCGAGAGATGTCCAGTACGAATCGGTGACCCCGGGCGGTTTTTCAATATACCCGAGCGGGTGTATCGACACTCTCCTGCTGTCTGTGGCTACAGCGGCAAGCGTAACCGTTTTTCCGGCGGACTGATATGATGATGAGGGCGTCGTGTCCGGTTCGGGGAAGTTTATCTCAAAAAAACGCCGCGTATCAAAAACCGCCAGAGCACCGGGGTGTCCGTTCTTGTCTTCTTCCGCGGGAACGGAGGTTTCTTTTTTTCCGGACGTGGCGCTATAACCAGTTCCCGGTTCATAACCGGTATAATCATTGTAAGGATCATATTCATTCATGGCGGTACGATCTTGGGAAAATGTCCTCAGAAGCATTCCGGAGGCAAAAAAACAATTTAATTGTACATATCCATTCCCACATAACCCATAGCGCCGACAACCCTTATCGCTTTTTCGGGACATACCGGCAGGCAGAGGCCGCATCCGATGCATTTCAGGGGATCGATTTTATACGGTTGACCCGGCTCACCCGAAATACATCCCTTGACAGGGCATATCCCGGCGCATTTACCGTGTCCTTTGCATTTGGAATCGATCGACATATGGGGACGCTTGATTGCCTGGTCAATATAGGATTTCGTTGGACATTTATACTGTGCGAGAATAAGATTGATCGAGCTTCCATAGTCGATCGACGGCAGGTTATCCTTCAGCTCGATGGCATCACTTGCGCTGACCTTTACGCAGATACCGCATCCGATACATCCTACTGAACATACATCCTTGACCGCTTTTCCCTTTTCATGGGACGAACACGCAAGGTAGATCATCGTTGTATCGGGAAGGAGATCGAACAGGTGTTTGGGACATTCACGCACGCATGCGCCGCACGCGGTACATTTCAGCCTGTCAACTTTCGGAAGGCCATCCTCACCCATGGTGAGTGCACCAAATTTACACACAGTCACACATGAGCCATATCCGAGGCATCCGTACTCACATGCTTTTGGACCGCCTCCGAGCGCGACTGCTTTTCGGCAATCCCTGATCCCGTCATACACATACTTGTCCTTCGCCTTGTCTCTGGAGCCTGCGCAATGAAGGTACGCGACACGCCGAAGGGTTACGGTTTTCTCGAGCCCGAGCATTTCCGCGATTTTCTGGGCAACAGCCTGTCCGCCGGGAGCGCACAGAGTTGCCTGCGCACCTTTGAGAACAATCGCCTCCGCATATGCGGCACAGCCGGCATATCCGCAGCCGCCGCAGTTAGCGCCGGGGAGTGTTTCCTGAATCTTCTCGACAAGAGGATTGATTTCAACGGCAAACCGTTTTGATGCAAACGCAAGCGCGGCGCCTAAAACAAAACCGACTCCACCGAGAGTAATAAGTGTATATGATAATACCGGATTCATAGCGTCTCAGACAACTCCTACTTAAGGGACAAACCGCTGAATCCCATAAACGCAAGCGACATGATACTCGCCATGAGGAACGCAATGGGAATGCCCCTCAGCGGTTTTGGAATCTGTGCAAACTCGAGTCTTTCACGAAGTCCGGCCATAAGCACGAGCGCAAGTGTAAATCCGACACCCGAACCGAATCCCCGCACAAGGCTGTCGAGGAATGTGAATTTTTCATCTATATTCAAAACCGCAACACCAAGCACGGCGCAATTGGTCGTGATCAGGGGCAGATAAATCCCGAGCGCGTTATAAAGAAGCGGCGATGTCTTCTGGATGACCATCTCGACAAATTGCACGAGAGCGGCAATGATGATGATAAATGCTATCGTTCGCAGAAAAGTGAGATCGGTTCCTCCGATAATATTCGTTTGGGGATCGAGAAAATAGGCATATATGACCCATGTCGCGGCAGAGGCAACAGCCATGACAAAGGTAACGGCCATACCCATACCGATAGCCGAATCGAGTTTCTTGGACACGCCTATATACGGACAGATGCCGAGAAATTTGAGGAGAACGAAGTTATTGATAAAAATCGAAGCAATGATCAATATAAAGAAATGTCCGATATCCACCTCAAACTCCTAGTCACGTTTTTTACGCTGGTCAAGCCAGTTGAAAAAGCCTACCACATACCCGAGTGTCAAAAAGGCTCCCGGCGGCAGAATCATGACAAGCACCGGTTTATAAGAAGCCGGTAATACGGGGAATCCATAAAACGATCCATTCCCCAGAAATTCCCGTATCGTGGATATCAGTATAAGGCTCAGGGTAAACCCTATACCCATACCGAGACCATCGATAACTGAATAGAAAACATTGTTTTTGGATGCAAAAGCTTCAGCACGGCCGAGAATGATACAGTTCACCACGATGAGCGGAACAAAAATTCCGAGTGATTTGTGGAGCGCCGGGGCGTATGCCTGCATGAGCATTTCCACAATCGAAACAAAGGTGGCGACAATAACAATGAATATAGGGATTCGAATCTTCTTTGGCACCATGTTCCGGACAAGCGAAATGAAGAGGTTGGAGCTCACGAGCACCATCGTGGCTGCAACACCCATTCCGATGCCGTTTTCCACCGAGGTTGACACCGCAAGAGTCGGGCACATTCCGAGAACAAGCCTGAATACCGGATTTTCCTTATAGAGGCCTTTCGTAAATTCGCCGATTATGTTCATGATGCGCCTCCGACGAGTCCCATGAGTTTTTTTAATCCGGCATTAATGGAATTTGTCACTGTACGTGAAGAAATGGTCGCGCCGGTGATGGCATCGATCGTACCGCCGTCCTTAACAACCTTGAGATCATCCTGAACGGTTTTACCCTTGAACTGACGGGGAAACCATGGATCGGAATCGCCGTGCCTGATTTCAATCACCTTAGCGCCGAGACCGGGTGTTTCCTGCTGAGACAGTACTTTTACACCCACAATTTTTCCGTTCGTGTCGACGCCGACCATAGATGATATGACCGATGAATATCCCGTTCCCTGAGCTTTGAAAATATATCCGCCAATTTCCTGTTTCCCCGCATCACGGTAAGCGACCCAGTACGGAAAATCACCGTCCTTGTTCTTTTCCTCGTATCCTCCCGCCATATCGGGCAGTACTTCCGCCAGAGCATTCCGTTCTTCGGCAAGCCTGTTTTCGGTGATGAGCGGGGCTGTCTTGATACTGACATACGCCAGTGCGCCACCGGCCACGAGAGAATAAACCATGAGGATTATACCGAATTTCATGAGATCACGCACGAGCCTTCACCTCCCCGAACACTTTCGGCTGCGTATAACGGTCTATGAGCGGCACGGTAAGATTCATGAGGAGGATGGAAAAACTGACGCCCTCCGGATAGCCGCCGATAAGCCGGATGATTACCGTTATCGCACCGCACCCGGTTCCGAAAATAAGCCGTCCCATCGGGGTAACCGGGCTTGTTACCATATCGGTCGCCATAAAAAACGCCCCGAGGAAAACACCGCCCGAGAGAATGTGGAACAGCCATGGCCCGGTAAAAAATCCCTCGTAGCCGCCGAATATCCAGCTCAGCAGGGCAACCGACCCGATGAAAGAAAACGGAATTCTCCACCCGATATACCGTTTGTAGAGAAGAAATGCGGCGCCGACAAGCAGAAGCATCGCGGAGGTTTCACCCAGGCATCCGGGTACGCGGCCGATAAAAAGGTCCATCAGAGAACCCTGGATATCCGCCATTTTTTCACCGGCATTGACAATCGTATCGATATTGTTCGAAAACATATCGCTGTTCTTCAGCACCTTCATTGTTTCTTTCAGGATTCCGAGGGGTGTAGCAACCGAAACAGCATCGGGGACAGCCATACCCCGCGGGGCGGTCCATGTCGTTGTCATTTCGACCGGCCAGCTCAGGAGGAGAAAAACACGGGCGAGAAGAGCGGGATTAAGTGGGTTGTAACCGAGCCCGCCGAAAGTCATCTTGCCAACACCAATAGCAAAAACACCACCGATTACGGGAATCCACCACGGTACACCGGCGGCGAGATTGAAAGCCAGAAGTATTCCCGTAACGATTGCGCTGCCATCACGGATGGTGAGCTGTTTTCCGGTAAGTTTCCCGATTATCCACTCCGCCGCGACGCAGCTGATCACTGAAATCACGGTAATCACGAGCGCCCGGAATCCGAAAAAGTAAATACTACCGGCCAGCGCAGGCAGCAGCGACAGAATCACCGAAAACATGATTATCGGGATGGTGGTCCTGTCCCTGAGATGAGGGGAACCGCTTACGGTAAACAATCGGGTCATCTATTCAGTACTCCCACGGGGAAAAAAATACTCATGAAGATTTCACCGCTGCGTTCTGTTGTTCACGGGCTTTCTGTTCCGCCTGTTCTTTTGCCCGGATTTCAGTAAGCTTAGCTTTGCCGAATTTTATATTCTCAACGAGACGCCGTTTAGTCGGGCATATATATGTACAGCAGCCGCATTCAATACAATCAAGCGCGTGATACGCTCTGACATTTTCCCACTGCTCGAACTCAACAAATGTGGCGAGCGCCGTTGGAACAAGCTTCATGGGGCACACATCGACGCACATACCGCACGAAATACACGGTTTTTCTTCTCCCAAGTCCGCTTCGGAGTCTTCCATAACCAGAATACAGGAAGTACCCTTGACAACAGGTACATCGTCGGTATACTGGGCAATCCCCATCATCGGTCCACCCATGATGAGTTTAGCGGCTTTTTCGGTATATCCACCGGCCTGCTCTATCAGGCGGGCGAATGTGTCTCCCAGCCTTGCAAGGACATTCACCGGCTCTATGACCCCGCGCCCTGTTACGGTCACTACCCGCTGTATGAGCGGCCGTCCACATGCAACCGCTTCATATACCGCAACTGCTGTTCCAACATTCTGTACGACGCACCCCACATCCATCGGCAGACCTCCTGCAGGAACCTTGCGACCTGTTACAGCGTTAATTAGCTGCTTTTCGCCCCCCTGCGGATATTTTACCCTGAGCCCTATAACCTTGACTCCCTTGAGGTCTTTTACCGCATCACGCATTATCCTGATGGCATCCGGTTTATTCTGCTCGATTCCGATATACGCTCCCGAACAGCCAAGCACAGCCATGAGGATTTTAAGACCCCCGACAATATCAGCAGGATTCTCGATCATGAGCCGGTGGTCACATGTGGCATAAGGCTCACATTCGACACCGTTGAGAATGAGCGTATCGACAGGTTTTTCTTTTGGCGGGGATAATTTGACGTGCGTAGGGAATGCGGCGCCCCCGAGTCCGACTATACCGGCGGAACGGATAGCACTGCGCATTTCATCCGGCGACATGGAAGAGACATCACGGTTTGTATCGAGACCATCGGCCCACTCATCGCTGCCATCACCTTCGATGACCACGCTCATTATTTTTGAACCCGCCGGGGAAAGCCGCGGTTCAATTGCTGCTATCGTTCCGGAAATACTGGCATGAACGGGAGCCGACACAAATCCGCCCGCTTCAGCAACGATCTGGCCTTTTTTTACAGCCTGACCTTTTTCCACGATCACTTTCGCCGGAGCACCGAGGTGCTGTCGCACCGGCAGAACAACTGTCGGGGGTACAGGCGCTGTTTTTATAGAGCACGAACTGCTGAGTGATTTGGAGTCATCGGGATGAACTCCACCCTTGAATGTCCCTGCCATTCATTCTCCTGATATCAAAGTACAGGACGATGCAGAAGAGCTGTAGAGAGCTATTCGTAAAGTGTTAAAAATATTTAACCATTATAGTATAGTCAAGTATTTTCAGATATTCCGTATCTTTTTACCGTGTAATGGTGCAGAATTTATTGTTCCTGCGCAATCGAAAGAAAACACCAACTGGAAGAGGCTGTCAGTTATATTCTCTCTTGAGGCGCGCAGCTTTCCCATGGAGCTTTCTCAGATAAAATAATTTCGATCTTCGAATCTTTGTCGAGTGGTTCTTTTTTATTGATGCAATCATCGGTGAGTTGATAGGAAAAATCCTTTCGACACCGACACCGGCAGAAATCTTCCTGATAGTAAACGTCTCGGATACACCGGCTCCGCGACGTTGAATAACAGTACCGGAAAAAACCTGAATCCTTTCTTTATCTCCTTCCACAACACGAACATGGACATCGATATTGTCACCGGTACCGAAATCGGGAAGATCAGTTCTTACCTGATTTTTCACCGCGTCTTCAATCTGTTTCATGGTACTCCTCGCTTATAGTAAAAAATTGTATTTATGATTGCTTTCGACTCTTCAACAAGTCGGGACGACGTAATCTGGTTCGATTCAGTGATTGTTCATTTCGCCATTTTTTTATCTGGGCATGATTCCCGCTCATAAGCACTTCGGGTACTCTGATCCCCTCGAATATTTCCGGCCGCGTATACCACGGGCAATCGAGCAAACCATTCTGGAACGAATCTTCAATCCCGCTTTCAAAATCGTTCAGAACCCCCGGAATGAGGCGCACGACAGTGTCTATCACAACCATCGCCGCGGCGTCACCGCCCGATAAAACATAATCGCCCACACTCAGCTCATCGGTTACATACAGCTCCCTGAACCGTTCATCGACTGCTCTGTAGCGACCGCAGACAAGAATAATCTCATCGAGCATGCTCAGTTCATTCGCCCAGGACTGATCAAAACATCTCCCCTGGGGAGTAAGGAATATGACCGGCGGTCGCCTGCCTTCGGAAAAAGGTTCGGTCGATTTCAGGCTTGCGGCAAGAACATCGGGTTTCATTACCATCCCTGCGCCGCCGCCATAAGGCGTATCATCGACGGTGAGGTGACGGTCAAGGGCTGAATCCCTGACATTTACAACATGTATTCTGAACAGATTTTTTTCAATCGCCCGCCTGATGATGCCATACTGGACGAAGGATTCCACCATTCCGGGGAAAATTGTCAATACATGAACCGACAGTCCACGCATTTCATACTTTTCCTTTCGGATATAACGGTAATCCTTCAGGAATACGAACTGTCATTCGTTTTCCGCTCACATCGACATCGAGCACATATTCCTTGACAGCAGGTACCATTACATCACAATCCTTCATGCCGACAACGATGATATCCTGAGCCGGATACCGCTCAATACGAATCACCGTACCGATTTTCCCCCCAGCTGCATCATATACATCCATTCCTTCAAGATCGAATATATAGAAGCTGTCGTCCGATAATGGAGCCACATCATCCCGTGTGATGCAAATGAAGGCTCCCTTGAAGGTTTCTGCAGCAGTACGGTCATTTATTTCTTTCAGTTTTACGATAACCGCCGTACCGGATATTTTCGTATACTCTACTTCATAAGCGGCAACTACACCATCCCTGAACTCGATATATACAGTCCGCATATTTCCGAAACGCCCGGAAAAATCGGAAAGGGACATCACGTTCAGTTCACCCTTCAATCCCCGGGGTTTTATAATGCGGCCGACAGCCACGAGCCTGTCCGAGGATGTGAAACCTGTTTCAGGCTTCCGAACTGCCCTTTGATTCTCCGGCGCCGATGGCTTCTTCTTTCTTTCCCGCATCTGATTTGATATCCGCTTTTGAACCTGCCTTACTCATGTTAAAGGCCTGTACAATTCCTTCTCTGCGCAAGAGGCCTTCTGCCGTTTCGGACATCGTTGCACCCTTGTTAAGCCATCCGACAACCTTTTCCCGGTCAACTTTAAATTTAAACGGTTCTTCCATAGGATCATAGTAGCCGAGAATCTCAAGAAACCTGCCATCCCTCTGGTAACGTGAATCTGCTGCCACAAGTCGGTAAAAGGGACGTTTCCGTGATCCCATTCTTCTCATCCGTAACCTGACTGGCAAATTAAAACCTCCTCCGATTATTATGTGTGGTAACGCAGTACAAGACTTCAGTAATCCTGATTATTTATACTATCTTCAATATTTTCACATCAAAATATTTTATAAAAAACAAATCTGTGTAAATTCGTCCGATTCGCGTAAATTCGCGTTCATTTTTTTATTCTTCTGCAGAGATCGTGTTAAAACGGCATACGTAAACCATGTGGGGATTTCATTCTCCCACCCATGTGAGGCATCTTTTTCATCATTTTCTGCATCGAAGTAAATTGCTTGAGAAGATTGTTAACATCCTGGAGAGATGTTCCCGAACCAAGCGCTATCCGCCTCCTTCTCGAACCGTCTATGATATGGGGCCTTTTCCGTTCTTCGCTTGTCATGGACAGTATGATAGCTTCTACGCGTTTGAGTTCATTCCCCTGTAAATCTATTCCTTTCATCATCTTCCCGATACCGGGTATCATCCCCAGCAGCTGGTCTATCGGGCCCATCTTCTGAATCTGTTTCAACTGGTCGAGAAAATCATCGAGCGTCAAACCGCTTGTCCGTATTTTCTCCTGAATCTCGAGTGCCTTTTTCTCATCAACGAACGTCTGCGCCTTTTCCACAAGCGAGACAATGTCTCCCATCCCGAGAATTCGTGATGCATACCGCTCCGGGTAAAATACCTCGAATGCATCAATCCGTTCGCCTGTTCCAACAAAAAGAATCGGTTTCCCGGTGACATGACGGATCGAAAGTGCGGCGCCGCCGCGTGCATCGCTGTCCAGCTTGGTAAGAATCACTCCGTCAAACTCTATATAACGGATGAAACCTTCCACGGCATTCACCGCATCCTGTCCTGTCATTCCATCGGCAACAAATAACGTATGCTGCGGATTTAATACATTCCGTACACCGGAAAGCTCTTCCATCATCTCGTTATCAACATGGAGACGGCCGGCGGTGTCCAAAATCAACAGATCAGCGCCGGATGTATTCAATGCATCCACTGCGCCGGATGTAATCGCGACAGGATCGGTACTGTCATTTTCAAAGAACATTATCGAATTATTCCTTGCAAGAACGCGCAACTGATCAATAGCGGCGGGTCTGTGAACGTCAACACTTGCAACAAGCGGTTTACGTCCATGACTGCGGAAATAATTCGACAGTTTCGCCACGGTTGTGGTTTTTCCGGAACCCTGAAGACCACAGACCATGATAATTTCACGGGGACCTTTTATTGTCAGATGAACCGCCTGTCCTCCAAGAAGTGTAACAAGCTCATCATGAACAATTTTAACGACCATCTGTCCCGGGGTGATGCTTTCGAGAACCTCTCTCCCCATGGCTTTTGATTCGACGATCTGAATGAAATGCTTGGCGACCTTGAAATTTACATCCGCTTCGAGCAACGCCCGACGAATATCACGAAGAGCATCCCCGATGTTCTTTTCAGTGAGCTTTCCCTGTCCCCGAAGAGACCTGAAAATCGACTCAAGCTTCTCTGTAAGGTCGTTGAACATTTAAATCCCTGTGAAACAAAACCTGTATCCGTTAATAATAACACAGTCTTTTAATATACTTAATTATTATTTCAAAGGCAATAATATTTTAGACCAAATCTGATTTTCACATCGATTTTTATCGAAGTCATTATCTTCCGCCCGATAAAAAAGAGGGCATATGGAAATGCCCTCTTTTTTCAACAGACGTTGTTTTTCGATGTATACGGACTATTTATTCTTCAACATACACCGAGAATGTAAGCGGGTAAGTTACATTGACTGGTTTGGCAGGTCCCTTTACAATGTTAGTACCCTCATTCGGCATATCCTGAATCGTATCAAATTTCAATGTTTTAATAACATCGAGAATACAATTCATGAAATTCTCACTGTTGATACCCGTTACTTCAAGAACATTCTGCGATGTTACCCTGCCGCTTGGGTCTATAGTGAACGATAACATCATCTGACCAGGATTGACTTCACCTCGTCTGTACCGTGTAAGAAAACAGGTTTCCATCGGAGAGACGTTATCCTCAAGGGCTTTATCAATTGCTCGAGCGTTCCTGGAACTGTCATTGACACGGTTCCCGACGAGCTGCTGAGGACCTGTCATTCTGATACGTACTTTTTCACGCTCAAGCTCTTTCTGCTTCATTTCACGTGTTACAACGACTTTGTCAACTTTCCTGTCAAGGTTGAACGAAACATCGACAACATCGGCAGGCCTGTTAAACGCGTCGAAACGGTAGACGACATCATGGAGATCAAGTCTGCATTTTTTAACT
This sequence comes from bacterium, assembly GCA_021372535.1. Classification (NCBI taxonomy): domain Bacteria; species bacterium. Next base: position 17,173 of record JAJFUH010000222.1, on the reverse strand, counting down.
TCGGGACGTAACGGATCAAATGCGATGAGTCCGGTATAGCTGTCTCCACGGAATATGATTTCGTCCAAACCATAATTTTTACCGCGAACCATACCGAGGCGCATCTCATAACGGTAGAACTCATTTCCCGACTGTCCGAGAATCGACTTAAAATAGTTCTCGAAACTATTTCCATACCGGGCGGCAGCAATACTTACCGTATAGGAATGGAACGTTTCACCCAAATCGGTAATAAGAACGGCTTCAACAGGATCGAGTCTCATTTTTGCAAACGTTCTGTTAACAATGGTAACGCCGAATACCGTGAAACGGTTCGGAGTATACCCGAGATCCGGATCGATCCAGTTTCCATACGAATACGGATTTGTGGAATATAAACCATGAGCTGATTCTTCGGGGAACAACTCATTCAGTTCCGCATCCGTCATATACTTAACGACAATACTGGAACCGCCGAGGTCATAAACAACACCACCTGTATCCTTTTCAATGGAGTACGCCGGATCATTGCTTTCCATATTGGGTACAAGATACGAGCTGTAGCGTATTTCTGGAGGGTATAAAAAACAACTCACTGCCAGAAGAAACGGCAACGCCAGTATCAACGATACAATAATTTTTCGTTTTACGGCTATTGTCATTTTCTTTCCACCTCACATTAACAGTTTACAATTCTATTGAACAGCGGAGAAGAAATCCATTTTCTGCTGTGCTATTCCACCAGCCTGTGTTAAAGCGAATACCACAAAATTCACACCTATCTTGAGCTGTGGTTCATTATTTGACAATTCTTTCCATTTCTTTGCATATCCCTTGTCAGAATAAATTGCCACAAGCCGTTCATCAAGCCATATTCCCTCAAGATAGTGAACCGCTTTCGCCATCGATGAATTTCGGGCTGTTTCACCTTGTGCCCCGGTTGTAGTAGTCTGCACCATCTCTATCTCTGATCCCTGTGGAGGGCCGTCATTAAAATCAAAGAAACAATGATACAGCGGATGTTCATTCGGAATCGGGAGAAACTGTGCATCGGCGCCCAACGAATCTTTCATCATCTGCCGAAGTGAAGCTTCCGCCTGCCCGAACTCGTATTCCGGAGTCCCGTTATCAACGACTGCAAATCCACCTTTCCGTAAATAACTACCAAAATTTTTACGTTCGATTTCAGTTAATTCATAAGCTTTGTCTGAAACGACGTAAACAAACGGGGTGTCGAAAATCTTACGTGAATCGAGATATAAATGACTATCAACCTTCGCATTGATGTTCGTATAGCGGTTCACTGCTTCAACAAGATTGATAACCGCTCGTTTCAACTTGTCAGGCGGTTTTAATTGTGCACCCCATGCGGTGGAAATATACACGAAACCTTTGATGCTCTGTTTGTTGTTGGGATCCTGAATAACCATAGCCTTATACTGGCCAGTATCCAGGTCCTCGAGGGAGATCATTTCTTCTTTCATCGATATCTGTTTTTCCGGTTCACGGGTCGATGTCATTTCAATATCGATACCTTCAGGAATGAAAACCTCGGAATCCAAGTCAGTCTTCATCTCGTTAGAATATTCAAACGACGCTACATTACCCATGAGATCGACGGTTGATATCGATTTTGTCTGAATATCAGCGGTCGGTTTCCTCTCAACAACTTTTTTGCGTTCCATGGTTCGAGTTTTAACTCTTTTTTTCTTGAACTCAAATGCTTTCGTCATCCTCGGACGTCTGATCACTAGTTCCATTGTCGCAGGTCTGACAACCTTCACTTCAGTCTTTTTAAACATGAAGTATGAACCGACAGCAGCATGGAGAGAGATTGCAACAAGAAGGCCAAGAAAAAAAAGCTTCTGAGTTTCTTTCTCCAGTCTTTCCAGATCGATAGCATCTGACGGACCTTTAAATCTTGATGATTGATACTTTTCCGCCATGAATGATCTCCTAAACTTATCAATTGCAAAAAAATTTAAATATTTACTTCTTCGTTTCTTCCTGATCATTTAAATCATTAACTGCCATAGCAATTGTTTCAATCTGCTGAGCTCGCGCCATTTTCATAAGTTTCAGAACATCACCGTGCCGCGTGTTGATATCAGCGCGGATCAATAAGGTGTTATTACCTGACTTATGTTTTTCCTGAGCTAAATACGCTTCAAAAGAATCAAAAGTGACATTAACACCATTGATAGCGATATTGCCTTCGGAATCCATTTCGGCAACAAGCTGTTTTTTATCGAGTTTTGACGGATATGATGCATCTGGCAGTGTGAGTTTTAACTGAGCAGGGTTCTTGAATACCGTTGTAACCATAAAGAAAATCAGCAAAAGAAAAACCGCATCAATCAAGGGTGTTAAATTGATTGCATCGGATTCAAGAACTGACCCTCTTTTTCGTATGACTGACATTTAAACCTCACCCTTTTCTTTTCGGAGCGTTGTTATTGTTGGCCAGAATCCTGTTCGATTGCAAATGCCATACCCTCAGCGCCGACACTGTATGCCATGTCCATAACATACACGATATCTTTGTGCTTTGATTCAGGATCGCCCTGGATTATAACATTTCTGTTATTGTTTATATCCATTGCTCCTTTAATAGCACTGGCCAAACCTGATGCAGGGACTTTTTCTCCGCTAACGGTAAATTCTCCTGCCGCAGAAACATGGATGTTTACATCCTTTTTCTGTTGCTGCTCTTCCTGTTGATCAGCCGCGCCAGGTAAATCAACGGCAAGACCCTTCACCTGAATGAACACAGTGGTGAGCATAAAAAATATCAGCAGAAGGAATACACAGTCAATGAGCGGTGTTAAATCTATTTCTCCCTCACCGATCAGACCAGTCCGTTCTCTCTTCTTTTTCATAGATTATCACACTCCACTCGGTAAATTACTGGCGCTCCAGTAATGCAAGCAATGTATTTGAAAACGACATTGCATATACTTCAACGCTGTTACGCGAAGCATCTGCCTTAGCTCCAAGATAACGGTAAAAAACAACCGCCGGAATTGCGATAAACAGACCTGCAGCAGTGGTAAGGAGCGCTTCAGAAATACCAGCAGCAACGACTTTCGGATCGCCTGTTCCTGAAGCTGCAATCGATTCGAAAGCCTTGATCATACCGGTAATCGTTCCGAGAAGTCCAAGGAGAGGTGAAATATTACTTACGGTATTGAGCACCGCCAGAAACCGTGTCACATAACTTCTCGACGCATCATCAATCGTCAGAAGTAACTCATCCCTGAATTCGGTAAGCTCTGATTGAGCCACGAGAAACTTAGTAACACCATCAGTCGCTTCGGCTCCACCGCCAACTTCTTTTCTACGGAGTGCCAACTCTTTCTTTTCCATCACCAGGGTATCATAACGTTTGAGTAAACGGGCGAAAATGTAATTGAGAACCCCTTTACCCTTTGATATCTTTTTTGCAGCACCTTCAAGACCGCTTTCATTAATTGCCTGCTCAACATCTGTCAGCTGTTTTTCTGCCGCTTTAGCGGATGGCATACGATGCAGAACCACGAATCTTTCAAAAATAACAGCTACACCGATTAGTGCCGAGAGCAATAAGGGATACATCATTGGCCCACCGGCTTTAAACATCTCTACCATCTCGTACCTTCTCCTTTCAGCAACTTTTTTTGTTATTCTTCTATTATTTACTCTTTACATTACCGCAAAATAAGAACACTGTCGACTTCAGCTCTTGGACCAATAAAATAATTAAAATCTTTGTTGTTATATACTGCGGAAACGGTAAAATAGACAATAAACGAATCAATATCAGCCGCTTTATAATATTCCATCTTTTTCAACACATCGTTCGTGTCCAGGCTGATCTCTGTCTTTAAACTAACATCTTCAGGCAATTTTACGAACTGGTCGTACGTTTTACCATAATCAAAAACATTGGAATCCGACCAGGCTACGAGATAATTTGCCACATCTTCAGTGTTCTCCATTGACCAACTTACTTTTATAAGGTCACCTCCCTTATCATAAGTTGCTAAAACATTGACAGGTGAAGATGTACTATCATATAAGCTGAACGTCGGCGATGAATGATCTTTACTACATCCATACATGATTGCCAGTAATAAAACTGGAGCCATGAAGATGAATATCTTTTTCACAGGAATATTCTCCTTCCACTAAAATCTTTTTGTCAGCATTATACCAGGTGTCCTGTCAACCATGGACGAAGTAACTTCAATCCTGTTTTTTGTACCCTCGGCCTTACGGCTTTCACTTGATGAAGGGGCAAAAAATATCGCATCAACAAGATTATATGCATAAACTCCCGCCGCAACGATTATTGCGGTATTTCTGATTGAATGGAGATCATCGAGGTCTTTGCTCTGATCCTTTAAATCTTTAAACTGCTTTTCCGCTGTCATATAACTGCCTCTTCCGACAGTCGCAATCGCCTCGAAGTCTTTAAGGTCTTTATCATAAGTGGTTTTTTTTGTACTGTAATTTTCATGAGCATTAACAAACAATACAAGCGAAGCAGCTTCGGCAAGGAAAAATGAAACACCCTTAACCTTTTGCCCTGTGGTCATTTGTCCCAACCCGGGAAACAGCGCCGAAAGCACAATGGCATCCCGTTTTGAAATCACTGACACTCGTACAAAGCTCTCTTCATCCTGCGCGAATGTTAATCCTACAGAACTGAAAACAATAAGAAAAGAGAGCCCTGCTATTAAGACAGCCTTCCCCATATTCAACATTGCCTCCCTCTTGATTATGTTAAAATCTGTTTGCAACGATATAATCTTTATGCATTCTTGCAAAAGTGTATGCTTCCTGACCTACCGCCGCACCTTCTTCATATCTTTTCATAACCTGATCATATGCATCAGCCGCCTTCTGCCATTCGCCGATGGCTTCGTAACAAATACCCATGTTTGAATAGGCGCCGATTTCACTTTCAGTATACGGATATTGAGTCACAACATTGTTGAATATTTCTGCTGCCTGACGATAGAGATTCATATCATTGAGTTCTCGAGCTTGCGTAAACAGGTTCCATCCTTTCTCATACTCGATATATGCGATTGTTTCCTTTAAATCCTTAATTGTTTCTGGAACCTTTACCGCAACCTCGCTGTTTGGATATTTATCCAAAACCTGCTGATATGTACTCAGTGCTTCCGGATAATTTTGCTGATTATAATAGAAGTCAGCAATACTGAACAAAGAACTCGGGGCATACTGGCTTTCGGGATATTTATCGATAAGCAGCCGTAATGACTTCATGGCCTCTTCTTCCCTCCCGAGGTCCAGCAAAGCCCAGGCTTTTGTATACAGTGCTTCAACAGAACGAGGATGATTTGGATACCTGTTGATTACCATATCGAAGCCCTGAATACAATCTTCCAGATTACCCAGATTGTAACTGCTGTCCGAATAGTAGTAGTATGCTTCAGGTGTAAACTCTGAGTTCGGATATTTCTGCGTAAACGATTTGAATGTAGAATATGCCATATCAAATCGCCGTCCGTTATAATAACAGAATCCGAGATAATAATGTGCCATCTCGGTATTCGTCGTATTGGGGAACGCCTTTATATACTTTTCAAAATACTCACCTGCCAGATCAAGCGCATCAGGTTCTGTATTCAGCTTTGTAAGATATATAACACCGATTTTTAAAAGCATATCGCTTGAAAAATATGAACTCGGGAATTTCTGATAACCCGTTAAAAGATAATCGATTGCCTTATGGTAATCTTCTCGGGTTTCAGCGGTGGTCGCAAGGAAATAATAAGCCTCTTCCTTATAGAAGAAATCCGCATTCTCCGGTTTTTTCCCTTCAGCGATATCAGAATCAAGCATCATGTGGGCATATTTTTCAATACCATTCCAATCCTCGGCTTGCGCACTCAACTGAACGAGGTTTCTTAAAAAACCGAGTTTTTCAATGGGATCGGTTGTTGAATTATATAGACCCAGATACGTTTCAATTGCCTGTGCACTCTTGTTCTGACGCACACTGATGATAGCAAGACGAATCTGAGCATCACGCCTGATCTGCTCATTCGAGCTGTTCATCAGTTCTTTCAGATCTTTCTCTGCCCTGGCAAACTGATTCTGTTCGATATATACACCGGCGCGATACACCGACGCCATCTCCTGAGTCTCCGGCTGATTAAGATCATATGCCTTTGTATAATCTTCAATTGACTGATCAAAATTACCGAGAGATTTATTGGCAGTCCCGCGCATGATATATAACTGTGACAAACGATACGTACTTTCAATCATACTCGTATCTTCGACTGCATATGTCACAATATCAACCACTTCCTGCCATTTGCTTTCCTTGCTCAAGGTCTGAGCAACCAGAAGACGGGCACTCGTAAAGAGACTCTTGTTATTACGGGTGACCTTAAGCAGAGGTTGAACAGCATCAACATCCTTCCCCTGACTCCTGAAAGCGAGAGCCATTTCAAACCAGGAATTTTCAACCTGGGGATCATCCGGGAATTCATTAATAATCTGCTGATACTGTGCAATCGCCTCATCGTATTTCTTCAGACCCTGATACGCCCGTGCTGTCTGAAAATAACAGGCAATCTTGTATGGAGAATCCGGAAATTCGGTAAGAAGTTTCTTGTAATTATCGATTGCCTTCGGGAGATATTCCTGGCTTCCATTCCGCTGATACGCCAAGGCCAGATGGAAATATACTCTCATCTTCAATGTAGTATCAGGAAACTCTTTCAGAACACGCTCATGAGTTGTAATAGCCTGCTCGATATTGTCGAGGCCGGCCTGCTGTTCATTAGCTTTCAACATTTCATTACCAAGCTCATAATATGAACGTGCCAGATTATAGAAAGCCTCATCAAGATCGAAGCCTGCACGAAAAGCAACATCGCTGTATGCGCTTATGTAATTGTTATACTCTCTGACAGCTTCAGCAAAATGATTGTGTTCGAAATATCTCTGACAAATAAGAACCTGCATTTTCGCTGAAAATATCTTGTTCGGAACCTCATCTATTGCGTCACGGTATGCTTGAATCGAGGCTTCAAAATCACCTTTTTCCATATACATATCGGCAAGACGCTTGTATGCTTCAGAAATAAGGTTCTGGTCAAACCGGAACAACACGGCAACACGTTTATACGCCGTAGCTGCACCGTCGTAATCACCGATATTCGCAAAACACGCGCCTACCTTGAGCTGAGCTTTCGCCGCAAGGTCAAGCGCCGTTTCATCAGTCAGGCCTGCGAGCTTTTCACGCTGAATTTTCTGGATTTCCTGTTCAGTCAATTCATTAATACGCTGTTTCTCGACAAGACGCTGATAAAACGGAATAGCCTCTGAAAATTTCGATTGATCAAAGAATGATTCACCGATCTGATACATTGCCCTGTCAGATTTCGGACCGGTCGGGAACTGAGCTATAAGCTCCTCAAACGTCTGAATACTCTCCATATACTGCTTTTTATCATAATAAGCCCATCCGATGTTATACATTGCATCCAGTACATCAGGACTTTTAGGATACCTTTCTATGAGAGTTTTCCCTTCTTCAATAACACGGTCATAATCAGGAATAAGATACCAGGTCGAAATGATACGGTTCTGCGCAAGAGACTGTAACTCAATATTTTTCGTGCGGTCCTGAGTTTTATCAAAAAAATCGGTTGCACTCACCGCATATTCGAGAGACAGTTTCTTCGCTTTTTCTTTCTCAGCATCATCCTTTGTTTCACGGGCTTTCTGATTTTCCTGCTCAATCATTTTATAATACGAATTTCCCGATTGATACAGGGTAGCATCTTTGATAGGTATTCTCATCGTGCCATACTCGACGATTACCTTATCTTCATCAAGAAAGCGACTTTCAACTTCGTTAATCTGGCCATACTTTTCGATAGCCTGATCATATGCGCCTGATGTATAAAACTTCTGAGCGGCATCAAAATCAGCTATCATTTCATCCGGTGTCGGAACACCGGAGACAAAATATGCCATACCTACCATTACCACTAAAAACGCATAACCAATATTCATTACCTCATCACAACCTTTCGAACAAAATTTGAAGTGGTTTATCTCGCTTGGTCATGATACAGGCTCCATACCTACAACAAGCCTGATAAAAATAATTTTATTTGTTGTACTGAATGGGGCACGCATTTCGCCTTTTAGTTTTTGCCAACTGAGCTGATATCCGAAATTCAAACTGAAATCATACCCATTATAGAGTGATTTGTTGGTAACCATCAAAAGATAATCGCGCGTATCATAATCAAGCTGATTATTCACAAGATTCCTGACAGTGCTGTTAAGCCCGGGGAATCCTTGAGCGCCAGCTTTTAAGGTCGTGTTGATCGTCAGAGGATACTCCACCCTGATAATCGGATAGAAATACTCCTCATGATAGGGCAGAACATATCTACTTGAATTTGTTGTTTTACGCGACAGGAATTTAACCTGGGGCTGAAGCAAAAGATCCTTCAAATAGTATTTATATTCCGCCTTTATAACCTGAGTACGATCAATTATATCATTCTTATCCTGAATCGATGTTTTATTCTGGTGATTCAAATCATATTTAAATTTGAAGTTTAATGTTAAATTTGGTATTCTGAAAAGTTTGGTCTCGAAAAATGACGTACTTACATAACTGTCTTTGTAATCAAGCGGATCATAGAACTTTTCATGCTGAATACCTTCACGAGAATAAAATATATTGTCAACAAATGTCAAAGAATCTCTCAGCGTAGCAGCCGCCAGCTGACGTGTCTGCCTGAAAACATTATCCTGAATCGTGTCTTCAGCTTTCTTTAACTGGGTTGCCAGGCTGATATTAGCAAAAAACGGTATAAATTTATTGTATTCAACTTTACCATACCGAACGTCAGTTGATCCTCCACCTGCTATCTGCTCATAATTAATATATCCTATTGAATATTTCCAACCGAGATCGGCACCGTACGATGTGAATAAATGATATCCCTTCGTATCTTTATTATAAGGATAATCAGGTCTGTCATCATCTTCACGTGAATCGATCACACCGTTCTGGTTAAAATCATCGCCATACTCATATTCATCAGGATCGACATTGTAGAGGAAAAATGGTTCCATATAATCCGGGATAAGATTCTCATTCTCATTGGTATCAGGCCTGCTGTCACCATTTTTATCAAGTCCCGGATAAATTCCATCCTTGTCACGAACATCTGAAAACATGTGAAAATCAGGGAAACGATCTTTATCATCATTATCATCCACCGTCTCGAGAACCATCGTATTGTTCATGTACTCTCCGGCACTCGCAGATATATTAGGCGATGGACTACCACCACGTAAACCGACATCAGCATCAAACTCATTCTGCCATGATGAGAACGGCAGGGTGTTCATATAGTAGTATGCCGGATCCATGTTCTCGAATGTAGTGGTATAATTGGGTGAGATCATGAAATATTCAGTACCGACTGAAAATTTACCGAACTCCTTTTTTACATTTATATAATAGGCTTCGGCATCTTTACGATATTTACTCGCATCAGGGCTCGGATACTGGCGGAAATTAAAATTCTTGTTAAATTCGGCAACCAGATCAAATCCCTTCACATGAGCATCAACCCTCAAACCCATGAGTATATCGGCAGTCTGCTGTCCATATCTGAACCGGACTTCTTTCAGGTTAGACATGTCCTGAACATTACCTTCAGCCTCTAACGCTGTGTAATAATAGGTCGCGCCTTTTTTACCCAGCTTCGGCTGATTCTGGTCCTGATATATTTCGGATATACTGAATTTATAATCATTTCCAACAACGGATCTGAATTCAACGTCATCGACCGGAACTTCCGATGTTGTACCCGCATCATCTACGACAGTTTTCTTAGGAATCTGGAACCAGAAAAGAAGGTAATCCTCGTTGTCGCAATTGAGATATCTTTTCCCGTCATCCGTCAGCTCTCCGTAGTTTTTAATCAGGGGATCGTTTGTCGTCATTCGACGGTATACAACATTTTCGGGCAGATTTTTCGGGTCATGCTGATCAAAAACCACAAACTGAGGTACACGCCGCGGCTCAAGCATATATCGGTTTTCATAAAAATCCACTGCCGGATTGTTAAAAAGGCGCCGTACATCAGTAAAATCTTCCCGCCAGTTTCCTTTGGTAATACCCATAAGCAGTTCTGGACGTTCAACTCCGTCAACAACGGGTGTCAATGAATAAATTCGTGGCCCGTTACCGTCAAAACGGCTGCCATCCTCAAGTTTAACCACGAGCATCAACACATCTTCGGGATCATAAGAAATCTGGCCTGTAATTGAATCCCGCAAATCAGAAGCAATCGTCTTGTTGGAAAAATGACGCGGCTGGGTACTGTCAGTTTTGTATTGGTTGACATAATTAGCCGCAACATTAAAGATTCCAAACTTTCTTTCATAATGGCCACCGGTAAGATATACCGGTACCTGACGGAAACGGTCCTCGTCATTCACAAAGTCTCTTGAGAACCAGAGCGGCATGTCAGCTCTTGAACTGACAAACGTGAGATTGTTTTCGTAAAAATTCATATCCCACCGTACACCATTCAGAGCCGCCATATCAAGTGTTAACGGTGAAAACTTAGCACGGACTTCATTACCGACAATGAAACGTGTCGAAAATGTCTTTGTTGTTTCATGGACGACAACGAGATTATTCAGGTACTGCCTGAAATACTCACCCTCATCAATAGGGTTCGTTTTATACATTTTACTGAATTTCTCGTTTCTTTCAACGTGCTTCGAATTGATCTTTTCCTCATTCCACTCAAAAATCCGCACGCCATCCATGATATAGTTCCCGAAGTTGTCATACTTCGGGTTTGCAGACCTGTTTACAATCGATCGGCCGTACCTGTGATACCCCTCTCGACCGTAAAACTCCCGCTCCATCTCCGGTTTAAAAAGCAACTGACCGACAGCGCTTTCAACAGAACCGAACAATAGTACGCATGACAGCAGGAGCATCCACCGGTTCAGTCTTTTCCCTATATCCATTCTCTTTTCCTGATTAAGAGTAAACATTATCTTGAAGCCTCAGACCTGATGGAGATGAAATACTCTGTTGTACCGGGTTGTTTTCGTCCAAAACTTTCAACCCATTCTTCTTTTTCTCTCCGAACACCGAGCATAACCAACAGATTAAATCCCTGATAAAGGCTTCTGTTTTCAAAAGCGATTATCATCCTTCTGCTGTTGGAATCATGAAGTCTATCACCAGTATTTCTTCTCATTTCAGGAAAACCAGGAAATCCCTGGAATCCGCAACGCAACAAGGTATTAGGAGCAACCTGGTAATCAAATCTCAGAATTGGATATACTGTCCAGCTGCGGCCACCATAATAATTATATTGCAGATCTTTCGTAAAATAAGAATGAACAAATTTAATCATTGGCTGTAATTTAAATTCTTTAATTCTTCTTTCTTTCATAAGACGGAAACCGCGCCAGTACATTTCGGGCAGAATACGGGCATCGGCAATACGTAATGTATAATCAGCCTTATGAATAAATGATGCATCGATGATATCCTGAGGAGCCCTTCTGCGCTGCTGGTCCACAGTACCGTAAAAATCGGTATCGACACGATTGATTACATCATACTTTGCATCATTGATAATATTGAAGCTGGGTATAAATGTCAGGCGTGTATGCAACATGGATGAATTGTACCATGCATTTTTAAACGCCAGGTTGTTAAAGTAGCCCGAAGCGCCCCTGTTATCATAGGTATATTGTGTATAATACTGATTCGACTTGTAATCATCCTGGACACGTTCCATACGGTGGAATACACCGAACTCACCGATCGAACTCAACGACTGAATATGCTCTAATTTTACATAATCAGTCAAATTACGTCCCTTGAAGTATTCCTGTTTGATATCGTAATGACCCAGAGATATTTTGGTCAATTCACGGGGTGATATTTTAACGAAATAATGCTGACCCCTGGAATCACGTTCATAGGGAAGGTCGTCCTGGTCGTCATTCTCACGCTCATCGATGATGCCGTTATGATTGAAATCATCACCGAAAGAAATGGAATCAAAATAATAGAGAATGTACGGTTCTCCGCGCCATGTTGTATCGACAGTCCTGTCAAAATCCACATCGAGACCCGGATACTCAGAACCGCCGACATACTGATCATCGTCATCGTTATCATCAACCGTCGACCATGAGCTGTATTGCATGTATTGACGGGGGTAGTTGAATACTTCACCACCCAGACTCCATTTTCCGAATGTCTTTTCAGCATTCACAAACCATGCCTGTGAATGCAATTCATTACTGGAAGCTCCCGGCCATTTATCGGGGAGCGGATACGACCTGTATTCATTATACTGATTGAATTCAGCGCGGACAAACAAACCACGCCAGTTCAACTCCATGTTCAGGCCATAGACACTCATACCGGTTATACGGTCATAACGAACCGAAACCCACTCCATATTGGAAAGATCCTTAACATTACCCGGAGCATTCACACAGTGCTTTTTATCATAATAAATGCTCCATTTTCCGTTCCATGCTGGAGTGAAAGGCTTGTCTGCCCAGTCTGCTTCACCTTCCTGAGTGATCCTGTACATCGTTGAAACAATATCGATGCAGTAATCGTTTGCAGCAAGAACCTCGAATTCGAGGTCTCGAGCCGCGTAGGGAACCAGAAACTCGTAGATAACAATATCAGTTCCCGATGCCTCAAGAAATCCTTTTGATGTATCTGCGGCAAACTGCCTGCTCTGAGGATCGTCAGAACCGGCAACAGGAAGATTCACATAGCCAAAATAGTTAATGGCGTCTGTCTTGGAAAACATGTCATTCAGGGTATTATCATTAAGCATATCCAGAACCCACGATTGCTGATTATATGCCACAGCCTCAACTTTCTGAGGAACAAACGGAAGACTCGAACTCCGCGGAAAAACGAACTGTTTCTGGAAGTCCTTGTTATAATAACGTTTGCTGTTAAGGAGATCGGGGATTCTGAACGCTCTCTGAGGAACATTCTTGGTGATATCCTCATTGTTTGATCTTACTTTTATCCCATAGACACGTGGACCGTTATCAGCGTCCTCGGGAGAATCATCACTCACGATCACATAAACATACCGGGGGCCTGTTCTGATGGCAGTATCGATATCCTGATGGGAATCAGAAATCGTTCCGCGTTGTTTCGAAACGTATGATCCGCCAATCTTGAGGATATCACCAAGAATACTCTGCCAGTGAACACCGTAAATCGGGTTTGTTCCCGGTGATGCGACCAGGGTTACATTGTTTTTTCGTGATGATGCATCCCAACGAATACCATTAAAACGGGTTATTTTCATCGTTGATGGTGTAAAATAAGCCCGTAATGTAGAACCAATCAGGAATTTCGTCTGCCAGTTGGAGAACTCATCAGATGCAATCATCAGGTTGTTGAAAACACTGTTGTAATACTGGGTAGAACTTGCATCTGTCGTTGCAGAGGCTCCAATCCTCGATTGATCCCATTTCATATAGTAAATATCGCCACCAGGCAAGAGGAAATTACCAAACTGATCATAGGTAACAGGCGACAGGTACTGTCTGCCTGTCGATGGCTCCTGATAATAGTCGGGATATTTCCTCAAATCATACTGGCCGAAATTTTCATACGGTTGGTACCAGCGCGGTCTATATTCCCGTGAGATGAAATCCTGACTGTACGATGATACGGCCAGAGCCATCATCGTTACAGAAAATATGACAGCGCGGACTACCCTACTTTTATTTTCGTATCGTCTTTTCATAGGTACCGTCTATCCCATTGATGACCTTATTAGAAAGAAATTCCGAAAGATATAAAGTGCCTGCCTCCTGTTTCCTTGAACGCCAACGGCAAATTATAGGCATAATCGAAGATAACCGATTTGAAATTGTAGCCGAGCCCCAGATCAATATCAGTCTGCTCGGTATCATCTTCAAAATCGCTGCCATAAATAAATCCGGCTCTGAGTTTCAGATCCGATCCGGTAATTCCGGATTCGGTTCCCAACCGGAAAAACGTATTGCCGTCACACACCGCCACATCACCTTCAACAGTATAAATATCTTTCTGGACCATAAGACCGATCCCGGCTTCTATGGGCAGTTTACCTCCGTCATCGCCTGATTCGGAAATATTCGGCATAATGGCGTTTTTCACATAGACACCCGTGGAAAACTGACCGATACCGAATAATTCACCAATGCCATATGTCGCATTGAGATCAAGCGAGAACGAAACTTTGGAAAGATCGTCATCCTTGCCGCCATGATACAGATCATCCTGACCCTCAACAGCCCATCTCAGCATCCTGACGTTGCCGCCAAGAGCAAATTTCTCGCCGAAAGATTTTCCATAGGCACCATTGATAACCATTTCCGATGCCCCATCGGCACCAAGACCGGAAATTCCGACCCCAAAGCCGCCAAACACAACATTAAGATTATAAGTCATCAGGTCAGAAGCAATCGATGGATTGATAACCCCATATGATAGACCAACCATCCTGCCCGGATTATGTGCAAGACCGGCAGGATTATACCAGAAACTGTTCGCGTCTCCGGTGGAAGCCAAAAATACTTCTCCCATTCCCATGGGTCGCGCACTCTGGCCGGCTGTATCAAAAAATGCTCCAAAAGCTAGCGTGGTGGAAAGAAACACACCCACAGCGCATACAGCCAAAATGCATTTCAGCTTTCGACCGAGACCTCGTCTTCTTACAACATTCCAGTTTGTACTCGCCATATCCTATTTACCCGTCCGTTGTACAGTTGCGATCATGTGTTACTCATTACTCCTACGAATATACGCACATTAATACGCTACAACTACAGTACCGCCCTTGATCTTCTCTCCTGAATCGGTATCAACAACCACCTGGTACAGGTAAACGCCGGGAGGTACAAGATCACCGTCATCATCGGTGCCATCCCAGTAACCGGGCAGTTTTTCTGCAAGTGCAGCATTATTGAGCTTTTCATCAAGATAATACTTCTTGGCCATTAAAACTCCACAATCCTTCGTTGTTACGAGCCTGCCTTTTGTATCGAAAATCTTGATTTTAACATCAGATTCAACCTTTGCGAGCTCGAACTCGATGACGGTGAAATCGTTGATATTATCTTTAGGATCTGGAGTAAACACTTTCGGTACCGCAGCAACCTTGCCTAAAACACTGTCGAGTATGGTGGATGTGGAAACCGTCCACGATTTATCGGCCCGCTGCCATACCTTAACACCACCCGCACCGTCATTGTTGAATTCGTTAAAAACGTACGAATTGAATTCGTGAATGTTGGTGAGGAGTTCGGTCTTGAAGTAGATCTTCAGTTCATCCATAGTACCTGCTGCATCGGCTACTTTATTGGTAACCGGCGTCGCAAAGGTAACATACAGAGTATCAGGAGTTGATTTGGTCAATGTTTCATCTATCGATACGAGCGCATCTGCATCCGAACTGTACACAGAATCAACAAACGATTCTCCGGGTACAAAGATCGCAACCGTTTTGATATTCTGTCCCGGGTTGAGATTGTACTGAATGGTATATTCAAAATCGGTCATCTCACCCATCGGAACTGAATTCGGCAGTACATATGCCTGTGCCCGTGATACCGGCTGATTTGTATCGGAATATGTTACCATAATTTCCTGAAACTCAGGAGTAACATCGATATCCTGTGTGGAGAGCGATACACGATACTTGAATGCGTAGGCCGGTTCAGGGGAGTCAAATTTGAATGGTGAGGTTGTATGCTCCGGACTCCAGTCACTCTCGACCGGAGTACCGTCCGGCAGCTCAAATTTCGTCTTGGTCTGCAGGACTATTTTCGTTCCCTCGGGAGTTTTTCCGAACCATGTAATCATATCATAGTTCTTCAGGCTCGAGGGATTGTCGAAGGTAAACCAATCGGATTCGTATACACCGCTGTAAACATACCCTACACCGTATACCATCATTTCACCGATGTTGGGGTAGAAAATTCTCGGCTCGGTAATCTTGAAGCGCAGGTAGCGAGCCCATTCTTCAGGGAATTTAATCGCATACCAGTCATATCCGCCCTCATCGGCGTTACTGATACCGATTTCATGAAGAACACCGACTTCTTCGTACCTGAACTCATCAAGAGAGATTTCTACCGAATATCCGCGAACCGAATCTCTGTTCCAAGTATCGGGGTTCGTTCCACCGGTGTACAAAACCATTTTATTCACACGACGGATGACTTCAAGATCAACGTATTTTGTAATATTAACCGGATCCTGATTGAAAGCGTATCCATTCGCCAGATCACCATCGGACAGTTTCTCTTCCTGGGCAGGTTTCCCCAGTGCGAGGTTTTCACCTTCCACTCGTCTGAGCCGGATACCGCCGACTTTTGTCAGCCCGTCGGTAGCAATACCGCGATCAACTGCTTCAGCACGGCTGATGATGGATGCTGCACCATCTTCAACTATTTTAAAATTATCCGCTGTTCCGATATCGATATTCTGCGGATAGCCCGTCACAATTTCGATGTGATTGTCGGGATTGTATTTGAGATCCCCCATCGTGCCAAGCATCGCATATTTAAAACCATACTTGGTTATTTCCTGGAAGAAGTCGACTTTGGGATCATACCATTTATCACCGATTTTAGCAACCACATCTCCTGCATAATAATACCATGCACAACCATAAAGGAGCCGCTGTTCATTTACAATATGACTGCGGCGTTTCATGGTGGTTGTTCCCAGCCAGTCTGAATTGGCTTTGATATCAACCAGCAGACCGTTACCGTTACCAAGACCGTTATTCTTGACCGCCACACCGACAATCACATTAGGACCAGAAATATTGACCTGATAGGATTCGACTGTTGACCAGTCGTTGTCGGAACCGATCTCTTTGCCGTTGATATAGAGGGTGTACTCATCAACAGCGGTAATATAAACGGTAACATCATCATAGGGACTGTCAGGTCCCTGTAAAAGAGCTAAATAATAGATGGTGCTTGGCCATGTATTCCATGACTTTTCAACCACCGCATCCACCGCTGCGGTGGAAACACTCGCAAAAGCCACAAGCAGAATCACTGCAGCAATCACAGGCGTTATACAATATTTAATACATCTCCGCAATGTAACCTCCAC
>JAJFUH010000221.1 GCA_021372535.1 bacterium | reverse complement strand
TTCCTCGCAGGACATATTGAATTGTCACGTTCCCGGATCAAGGGCATTATCATGGACGGAAACGTGCTGGTGAACGGCTCGGCAGTATCGAAACCTTCCTGGCCGGTTGCGGTTGGTGACCATATCGAATTAACAGTTCCTCCTGTCGAAGAACCTGATTTCCTTCCAGAACAGATACCGCTTGACATCGTTTACGAGGACGAGCATATAATCGTTATCAACAAACCTCCGGGAATGGTGGTTCACCCGGCGCGCGGTAATGTTACGGGAACGCTTGCGGCCGGACTGTTATTCAGGTGCAGGTCGCTCACGGGTGTCGGGGACCCCCTGAAACCCGGAATCGTACACCGTCTGGATAAAAATACATCGGGATTACTCGTTGCAGCTCTTACACCTGAAGCCCACGGCATCCTGTCGGGTATGGTGCATGACCGCACAATTCAGCGTATTTACACTGTTTTCGTCTGGGGTCATCCCGAACCGGCGTCGGGTACGGTCGATGCCCCTATAGGCAGGCATCCCGGAAATCGCCTGCTCCAGGCTGTTGTCGAGGATGGCCGGCCTTCGGTGACCCGTTATGAGACAGTCGCCCGGTATGATTTTCTCACCATGCTCAGAGTCACCCTGGTCACGGGACGAACTCATCAGATCCGCGTTCACATGGAAAGCATCGGACACCATGTATTCGGCGATCCGGTTTACGGAGGCCGTGAAAAGAGACTCAAAGGCTTCGATCCTGAAATCCGCGAAAAGGCGCGATTTCTGCTTAAATTTATCGACCGTCAGGCGCTCCATGCGGGCAGGCTTGCATTCAATCATCCCATATCCGGTAAGATGCTTGCTTTTGAAGCTCCCCTTCCCGCCGACATGACAGCGCTCCGTGAGAAGCTTGAAGAGTGGCAGCCCCCCTATGAAACTGAATAGCGTTTAAAAATACAATCACATGTACGTTTTTTGATTTTACGATTTTGACTTTTTTAATTCTTTCAAACCGTACTCTGTAAATTATTTCTGAGATAAATGTGAATCCTTGGGTGTAAACAGGTATGAAACATCATTATGACATCTGTATTGTCGGCGGAGGCCCGGCGGGACTCATGACGGCAATCGAGGCCGCGTATAACGGAGCTCGTGTCGTTCTCCTCGAAGCCGGACCATCCCCGGGACGGAAACTCCTTGCCACCGGCAACGGCAGATGCAATCTGACCCACGCCGGCACGATCGAATCGTTTCTTCAGGGATTCGATACGCGGGCCGCCCGATTTTTGAAACCGTCCATCTACCGTTTTACCCCACAGGATAGTATCGCATGGTTTGAATCGCTCGGCGTTCCGCTCAAGGTGGAGCGCGGCTCGCGGGTATTCCCTTTGAGCGACCGCTCCCGTGATATTCTCGATGTCCTTACCGGCGAAATCCGGTCATCCGGAGCTGAGCTCAGGATTTCCGCGCCTGTTTTAGTCATCGAAAAGGATGAGTCGGGATTCAGCGTTGCCTGCCCGGGGAAAAATCTGTATGCAACGGCTGTTGTTGTGACGACCGGCGGTCTTTCGATGAAACGGAGCGGTTCCACGGGCGACGGCTACCGGTTTGCGGAAAAGCTCGGACATACGGTAAATGAACCGAGAGCGAGCCTTGTCCCCCTCGTCACGTCTGAGAAGTGGCCGAAGGAAATAGAGGGTCTTGCGCTGAAAAACGTGCGTTTGAGCGCCCATGTCGGAAAAAAACGCGTTGAAAGGTTTGGGGAAATGCT
>JAJFUH010000220.1 GCA_021372535.1 bacterium | reverse complement strand
AGTCGATGCGCTCGCAATCGCCCTCGATGCGGCGGTACAGACCCCGTCTGGTTCCGCACGGTTCGATGACTCCTTCTTCGACGAGACGGCTGAGAACCAGGCGGCAGTTACTCATGTTGCTTTTTGTTGCTAAGTGGAGGTCTTTGTAACAATCTGTTACCAGAAAGTTGCCTTTTGTTGCTCCTACCCATTCCCTGATCTGATCGGAAAGCGTCACACCCTTACGGTTCCGGAATTCCCGGAGCTCGTGGAGCTCGGATTTAATACAGACAGGCACAAGGCATAAGGCATAAGGCATAAGTGAATGAATAAACAGTGACTAAGGCACTGAGGCACTGAGTGAAAAGACCTTCACATCACCACCTGTCTTCCCCGAATCTTTAATCGGGGACCCATCTCTAATCGTCAGAAGTGAACCCGGAAAGTCTCTGGTTTTTCCCCCTTATGCCTTCTGCCTTCTGCCTTCTGCCTTGTGCCTTGTGCCTTGTGCCTTGTGCCCGTAACTATAGTTTGTATCAAACATTCACATAACCAACGAACGTTATTGATCAGCATAAAAAAAGAGCGTGGTCGCTCACTTATTACCGAGAGGTAATATAATCAATTACACTTGTAAAGTCAAGAGAAAAATAACGAAGGTTATGAAATAATTTGGGGATTGGGTGCGAAGGTTAGGTTAATGAAGGGAGGCAAGAGGGTATAAAAGGGGGGGAAGTAAACATGTGCGGGATGGACAATTATTAGGAAAGGATTTCTATTTAGCTATAGGCTCATGCATTGCCGGGTAACCATCCATCCATGCCAAGTCTTTACCTATAACCAGTTCCTCCATTGTTGCATGGTGAGTGTTCATCATAGGAATGAGGCGTATCTGAAAACCATGCCTTATTGCCATTGTCTTGACCTCATCTGAGTTATCATAGGTCATCAAAAAATCGCCTTTTAGAGATTCGCAGTATTTGAATAAACGTTCATGCTCGATGTTGAAATGACGGTAAAGACGTTTACCTGCCTTCTTTCCACCAGCCGTATAAGGAGGATCGATAAAAAACACCACGTCACAACGTTGAGAATACTCTCGAATAACACCCAGTCCGTCTTCTTGACGGAATGTAATCCTATCAACAATAAATTTTAAATTTTCAAAACGCTTAGCAAGTGTTGCGGGATACCAGCGTGAGTGAATTCCTTTGCCGTTCTCCCCATGTTTCAAAAAACCTGACCCTTCAGCCAATATCCCACCATGAAACGTTCTATTTTTCAAGATAGTCTTAAAAGCTTTCTCTTTTATGCTGAGGCTAGTTTGGGATATTTCCTGTATGACTTTTTCCTTAGTAAGGTCAAAATCAAGGATTTTTTTCGCCAGCCATTCTGCGTTCCCATCGACTATCGATTGCCACACCGCAGCAATGTCTTCATCAATTTCAACCATCACAACGTGCGAGACAAGGTTCTCAAATAAAGCTGTGAGGCTGATAATGCCTCCACCAGCAAACGGTTCAATCAAAATTTCAGGTTTGGGATAATGATTTGCAATCCAATTTCGGAATACCGGAACAAACCATGTTTTCCCGCCTGGGTAGCGGAAGGGACTTCTTTGCGGGACAGAGGCGACATTAACCGGTTTAGGGGATAATATTATATCTTCATACAATTCAGGGAATAATGACTGTTGTTTGAGTGACCTCATTTCAAAATGGCCTTTCAACTGTTTTGTTAGTCGGAGGAGTTTCAAGTTGCTCATCAAGCTTCTCCTGAAGCATTTTCACAAAGTCATCGATTTCCCCTGGCATGGGGGTGGTAATTGACATCAAAGCAGGTGCGAATTCTGTAAACACTTCATCAATTTTCGTGAGTATATACCTGTCCTGATCACCCTCTTTAGCCATCTCGAGATCATAGATTAGCCATACGATATCGGCTTTTGTTTTATCCACAGTTGTCAAGGGGGGGAGTGTATCAAAAAAACACTTGTTCATTGCGACAGCTATTTTCTTCTGCCACGAATGAAGAATTCCGCCTTTGAACAGCAATTGCGGAGCTAGTCTCTTGCGAGAAGAGGAAAGATAGTCTGGACGTGGATAGTTCGGCTGAGTTGACCAATCCATTTGTCCGCGATTTTTAGGATCTTTCATGAAGTATTCGAATGGATCGCGTACATTTCCAGAAATGTAAACCGCTTGTATTTCAAGAGCCCCAAAGTCTATGATTTTCCCATTGTTGTCGTATGCGATAAGAACAATGTCAATATTACCAGCCGACTTACCATTAGCGTCGTTCAGGCGGACTTCCGTAAGGGAACTCCATGCAGTGCCTTCATCAAAGATAAAAGAAGCAGCATCATCGGTAATAAGCCAATTCTCTCTAAATCGGATAGGGCAGGTTATCGATGGGGACCCATCATGGAACACACTGCATACACCAAGGGGGTTCTTGGCTTTGTCTTTTGTACAATTTGGAACTTTGTTATTAAATGGACAAAGGCGATGCGAACGGTACCTGACTGCCTTTTTCGTCTGATCACTTATAAGGTGACCAAAGACTTCGGCAAGTGGTTGTGCGTGTTTAGTCATCTATATTTGATCCTTTCGCTTCGCTTTTTGTACCAACATTTTTTTACATTGATCTTCATAACATACCATGTTGAGTTCCAAGTGCCGTACAAGAAAACCTTATAACGAGTCTCACATTGTAAATAACCCTTGATATTTCATATTATTGTGTCAAAACGCTATTTTTTATTATGTTATCTTATGCGGCTCAGAATATATCTGTAAATAATGTAAAATCTTTCCCCCTGTCAAGAGAAAATATGTTCACTTGCATACTCATTTTATTGATTCATTCATATGCTCCTCCCTCACTCCCCTGCCCCCCCCTGCTCCCGCGCTGCGCATGGGCGAGGGGGTGCTTCAATCCGGACGCCGGAAAGTTGAACCCTTTCCCATTCACGGGAATCAAGGGGTGAGTGAAAAATTTCTTTGAATAATATAGTCAATATAACAAAAAAAATGCTTGACAACGTTCTTCAATTATGGTATTATGGTATCAGAATACCAAATAGGAGGGCGTATGTCTCGTGTGCTCAATATCTCCGATGCCGCCATACTGGCGTTTCATGCACTGGTTTACTGTGCCGGTCACACCGACAGAACGGTTTCCCTCAGGGAAATCGCAACGGAATATCGTGTCTCGGAAGCGCATCTGTCGAAAGTCATGCAGCGGCTTGTAAAAGCGGGATTCGTGAAATCGACCCGCGGGCCCGGGGGTGGATTCATGCTCGATAATGATCCCGGCGCCATAAGCATGCTCGAAATCTATGAGCTGTTCGAGGGGCCATTGTCAACGAGCTCCTGCCTGTTCGAGACGCCGGTGTGTTCCTTCGATACCTGCGTGTTCGGCGCTCTTCTCGATGAATTGAACACTACGGTCAGGAAGTATCTGACCACCACAAAACTGTCCGATATCGCCCATGCGAAACCGAAAGTAAAAGGATAGTACATGATTCGTAAAATTATAGAGATTGACGAGGAAAAATGTACCGGCTGCGGTCTGTGCGTTCCGAACTGCGTCGAGGGAGCGCTCAGAATTATCGACGGGAAAGCCCGCCTGGTGAGCGAGACTTACTGCGACGGGCTCGGGGCGTGTCTCGGCGAGTGCCCCGAGGGCGCTCTTTCCATCGAGGAACGCGAGGCCGGCGAATTTGATGAAGAAGCAGTTCAAAAATATTTGGCGCCTGAGTCTCACAGATCAGACGATATGCTGTCCGCGTGTTCCGGCGGCTGCCCGGGTTCGCTTGCCCGCACCTTCGATACCGCAGATACTGACACCGTCAAGACCGATACACCGGAACCTTCGCAACTTCGGCACTGGCCCGTGCAGCTCATGCTCGTACCGCCGCGAGCGCCGTTTTTGAAAGGGGCTGATATTGTCGTGTGCGCCGACTGTGTTCCGTTCGCAGTGCCGGATTTCCACCACCGTTATCTCAAAGGAAGGGCAGTGCTGGTCGGATGCCCGAAACTGGATAATCTGCCATATTACCGTGAAAAACTGCTCGAAATATTCCGGGAGTCGAAACCCGTCCGAATCACCGTGCTGCGTATGGAGGTTCCCTGCTGCAGCGGAATTGCCCATGCCGTAATCGATGCCCGTAATCGGGCCTGCCCCGATGTACTGCTCGAAGTTCATATCGTTAGCATCTCCGGGGATACAATCAGGAAAATGACGGAATAGCGGTCGCCGATACCTGTCAGCTGGCATACTGTATATGGTTTGAGAGGAGTACCCAGATTTTCAGATTTTTCGGATGTGGAAATACTCTTTTGTCCCGATCATTTCACAAATTTAATCCGATCTATTCACAAAATTTAATAGAACGCGGATTTTCGCGGATCGGACGGATTTTCGCGGATTTGAATTTTAAATATCACTGGGAGTAATGTCGATTTTAAATTGTAATTAAAGATAGTATTAATAATATATTATGTCTCTTTGTGCCCTGGTGTCTTTGTGGTTAAACATATTTTCATGAATAATCAGGTTTATCTGGTTATAATCAGGCAGTAATGGTTTTATAATCCTTTTCAGACGGAGAAGAAATATGTCAAAGATGTTCTGCTATCAATGCGAACAGGTCACCAAAGGAATCGCATGCACGAGCTACGGGACATGCGGTAAAGACCCTGAAACCGCGGCGCTCCAGGACCTGCTCCTGCATGTTACAAAAGGCATTTCCATGTACGCTCACCGTGCTCGTACACTCGGCGTGAAAGACCCCGAAACCGATGTCTTCGTGATTCAGGCGCTCTATACCACCCTCACCAATGTCAATTTCGATTCGGCACGGATCCGTCAGATGCTCGAACGGGCGGTACATGTTCGCAATAAGATCAGGGGATTCTACCGGGATGCCTGTAAGAAAACCGGAATCGCGGAAGAAACTCCCGGCGGTCCTGCGGAATTTATCCCTGCCGGGGACATGGATGATCTTCTGGGACAGGCGGGGGAACTATCCATCGAGAAGCGGAAAGCCTCGCTCGGAGACGATATCACCGGACTCCAGGAGCTCCTCACCTACGGTCTCAAGGGAATGGCCGCATACGCCGATCATGCCTTCGATCTCGGAAAGCAGGACGATGCCGTATTCGCGTTTACGCACGAGGCGCTCGATTTCCTGACAAAAACCGGTGTAACGGTTGATGAGCTGTTTGCAATGAACATGAAATGCGGCGAGGTCAATCTCCGGGTCATGGAACTGCTCGATACGGCTCATACGAGTCGTTACGGCCATCCTGTTCCGACAAAGGTCAGGATAGAGCCTCTCAAGGGCAAAGCAATTCTCGTGTCCGGGCACGACCTCAGGGACCTCGAGGAGCTGCTCAAACAAACCGAAGGCACCGGCATCAATGTCTACACCCACGGCGAGATGCTTCCCGCCCACGGTTATCCCGGGCTGAAGAAATACAGTCACCTTGCGGGTAATTACGGGGGCGCATGGCAGGATCAGTTGAAGGAGTTCGATAAATTCCCCGGCGCCATTCTCATGACAACGAACTGTATCCAGAAACCGAAGGATTCATATGCGTCCCGGATTTTCGCCACCAATGTGGTCGGAGCGCCGGGTGTCATCCATGTCAGGAACAGACATTTCGCGTCTGTAATCGAGGCGGCCCTTGCAGAAAAGGGATTCGACGAGGACGGGCCGGATCGCACCATTCTGGTCGGTTTCGGGCATAACGCTGTTCTCGGTGTGGCAGACAAGGTTATCGAGGCTGTGAAAAAAGGCAAAATCAGGCATTTCTTCCTTGTCGGCGGGTGCGACGGCGCCAGGAGCGGGCGGAACTACTATACCGATTTTGCCCAGGCGGTACCGGACGATTCGGTTATCCTTACCCTCGCCTGCGGAAAATACCGTTTCAACAAGCTCGATTTCGGCGACATCGGAGGAATTCCGCGGCTGCTCGATATCGGTCAGTGCAACGATGCCTACTCGGCCATACAGATCGCCCTTGCGCTTGCGAAAGCCTTTGATACCGATGTCAACAGCCTGCCGCTGTCGCTCGTGCTCTCGTGGTTCGAGCAGAAGGCGGTTGTCATCCTCCTGACACTTTTCTACCTCGGAATCAAAAACATCCGTCTCGGACCGAGCCTTCCCGCGTTCATAACGCCGAATGTCCTCAATGTGCTTGTGGAGAAATTCAATATCATGCCGATAACCACCGCGGAACAGGATCTTGCTGCCATCCTCGGAACCGCATGACGGAGACCGTAAATCATAGCGACGGGAAAGGAGGGATTATCCCCTCCTTTTTCTTTCCGGACACGGATACCCGGCATATACGAGAATGATATACAATACCCGTATGAAACAACGTTCTTGCATTTGTACCGATACAGGCTTTAGATTTGTAATAAAATAATCCGGTTATCCAGTTTGATAAGCATAGGAAACCATTTAATCAGAATTGATAATTTCTTCCGATAGTATGTGATTCCCCCTGTCTGCGGCATCCCCCCTTTTTAAGGGGGGAATGGCTTTTGGGGCACTTTCGTCCCCCTTTCTTTTATAAGGGGGAGACGGCGAAGCCGAGGGGGATCAATCATGTCAGCTGATTTAACTGGATAACCGGAAAAAATAAATTCCGAAGAGAACGGCCAACGATATATATGAAAAGTGCAAAGTTTTACTCATTCTTAAAGGAGCATGGTCATGCCACAACTTAAACCGGGAGACAAAGCCCCCGCTTTCAGCCTCACGGATCAGCATGGAAACACGGTGTCTTTGCAGGATTTCCGGGGCCGGAAACTGCTCGTCTATTTTTATCCGAAAGCGGACACTCCGGGCTGTACCAGGCAAGCATGCAGCGTCCGTGATGCCCGGCCTGACCTTTCGAAGCTCGGTATTGCGGCTGTCGGCATAAGCCCGGATATGCCGGACAGGCAGAAGAAGTTCGACGGCAAATACAGCCTCGATTTTCCGCTGCTGTCCGATCCCGATCATGCTGCTGCCGAGGCGTATGGCGTCTGGGGTGAAAAATCCATGTATGGCAAAAAAGTCATGGGGATCGTGCGGTCTTCTTTCCTCATCGATGAAACCGGGAAAGTTCTGCAGGCATGGTACAAGGTCAAGCCCGAAGACACGGTGCCCAATGCCCTGAAGGCGCTTTCGGGTGAGTGATTCCCGTTGAATCGTGATGACGGAAATAATTGTCGCACCGGATAAGTGTGGATAGTCCTTTTTTAAGCAGAGAAATTATCCCGGATTATTCATTAATGTTTTCCGAGATAATGCAAAAAAAGGAAGTGACCGTACCGAGGAATTACGTATTGATATAATCCGCGTTAATCCGCCCGATCCGCGAAAATCCGCGTTCTATTCTATAATTCTATTGCTCGACCTTTATCCAGTCGAGGCTCGCCGGATCGACAGGAACATCGGCATTGTCGATATCTTTGAAACGGAGTGTGGCGGGATCGATCGTGATTGTTCCGTTACCTTTGGGCTTTACGGTGAAACTGCCGAAATCGGGCGATCCGCTTTTACCGTCCGGATTGCCCGCAAAGGCCAGATCGATGATAAGCCGTGAGGGATTTTTCTCGTTAATGAGGACAATATATTCGCCGCTTGTAACAAGCGCGCCGTTTTTCACAAAACCGCTCAGTTCCGCGCAATCGTTATCGCACACGATTTCGATATGGGCGGACATGATACTCTGAACATCCTCGAACTTGAGCGCAACCGTCGAATCGCTCGTAACTTTACGGGGATTAAAAGTAAGGCCCGGCCCCTGAATGGTATCCACGGTGAACGTGAGCGTCGTAGGCGGGCCCGGTATTCCATCCTCAAACTGGGACTGGATGGATAATTTATGCTGCCCCTCGGATACATCGCTCAGTGTGGCGGAAAGCTCGGTCGTGAAAATCCATAATCCGTTGTCGAGTTTATAATAGTAATTGAGATTGTCGTTCCGTCTCCAGTGATCGGCAATTTCCTGGTGAAATACACCCTCCCAGTTAATCGAAATATCCCGCGTAACGAAAACATCGCCATCCTTGAAGGAGGTATACTCGATTTCAGGCTCCGTAATCGCCCTGCATCCAAGATTACCGAGCAGGATGACCAGAAGCGAAATGATAAAGGGCGATATGGTGCGGGCTAAGGTGTTCTTCATACGATACTCAACATATTCCTGTTAATCCGGATTATCGATCCGGCGGTTTCAATACTGTAACCTCTGACAGTTATAAATATTCCCTGTTAATTCCGATCCTATTTGACAAGGAGCAGTTTCTTCGTAGCGATGAAATTGCCTGCTTCAAATGAATAGAAATATATCCCGCTCGGCATACCGGAAGCATCCCACA
Source organism: bacterium (assembly GCA_021372535.1). Classification (NCBI taxonomy): domain Bacteria; species bacterium. The sequence continues at coordinate 48,543 of JAJFUH010000220.1, read as the reverse complement.
AAGCAGAATAAGTTCCCGGAGACACATATTCATCTTTCAGTACTTTCACCTGCTGGCCCGAAACATTGTATATGGTCAGTTTAACCTTCGTTTCCTCCGTAAGGGCATAGGTAATGGTTGTAAAGCCGTTGAACGGATTCGGGCTGTTCTGGAAAAGAGTCGTTGCGGCCGGTTTTTCAACCGCTTTTTCCCTGGTATATGCAGATGCTCCCGAAATAACTTCGGGCTCGCCGTGAATTCTCACTTTATACCGGATGGTGAGATTTCCGTTGTCGTTGTCCCTGTCGTCAAGCGAAATCGAGGCAATTGTCACGGGAATCCCTGATGTCGCCGTGGTCGGTTCCAGGCGCGCGGCAGCGAATTCACCCGAACCGTCCGCTAATACCCGTGTAAGAGCGACACCCTTGCCGTCCCCATCCCAGTAATCGGAACCCGAAATCGATGTAATCCGGTCGGAGGCGAGCTCGATGCTCACATAGGAAAGGCTCCGGTCGCTCATCAGCCTGATATTCCCGTCGCTGTCGGGAACGATGGTGATGAATGACAGAAAATCTCCATCGGGAATGGCCGTTTTGAGAGCGACAGCCGGTTTTCCGAACGGGTTGAGCGTCTGCCAGTTCCACATCCATGCAAATACGGACAGATCCTCGTAATCCAGCCTGCCGTCAGGGATAACCTGCAGATCGGGAATTTCACCGCTGGTCGGTGCTATTTCACGCGTAAGGTCCCCGTTCTCCCATGCATCGACAAATATCCGGAGGTCTTCGCCGTCAATATAGAGATCGTTGTTGTAGTCTCCGACATAATTCGTTACGGTGAATATCTTTGTCTGGGTCACCTCTCCCCTGCCGTACGTATTGAAGGGTATGAGCCGTAATATCAGATTCTTTTTATAGACATAGCCCATGTCCGCAAAAGACGACCATGTGACTGTCACTTTCTGCCCGCTCGGGATGAACGGTAAATCGATTGTGGCCGGCTGCTCGATATTGTCGATAACATATGATACGATGAGTCCTGTCGAATCGCTGCCCGCATCGCTTGAAAGAACACCGATCGAAACATTTCCCGATTGCGTGCCCAATATATCGTCGACCGTAAGAACCGGAGGCCTGTATATCGTGAAGGTCGTATCGCTCACATCGAACACGAGATTGTTCTCGGGATTGCTGATACGAATACGGCACAGCGTGGACTGAATCTGCGGGAGAGTCCATGTAGTGTAATTTTCGTCGGCCGCAATACTGTCGACGATTTTCTCCCATGATGCCCCCTCGTTGGTGGTATATTCGATCATCACGGCGGCGAGATTCTTAGCTATCCATGCGATGTCGAACGAACCTCCGGCCATTATTTTTTCTCCGCCATTCGGAGAAAGCACCTCGATTTTCGGAAGAGGAGACGGCTTGACCGGTATCATGAAGGTTTTCTCGGCGAATAATCCGCCTTCATCCGTCACTCTGATGATAATCGTCACTTCCTCAGCCACATCAAATGTACCCGGCTTTCCGGACAGCCCTCCTCCGGTGGGATCGATCTCAAGCCATTTCGGTGCGCTCACGAGCTCGAACAGGTGTGTGTCGTTCCTGTCGGGATCGAGTATATCGACCTTTGCCTCGTAAGGTAAATCCTCGAATCCATCCGGCAGTTTCTCGGTCACTATCTCCGGAGGATCGTTGACATTGATCACCGTGAACATGAACTCGCGGTTGTCGGTCAATCCCTGGGCATCCTTCACCTCGATGGTGACCGTGACACTGTCCGCGATATCATCGCTGCCCGGAATTCCCGAAAGTGCTCCGGTCTCGGAGTTTATAGCGAGCCAGCCGGGACCCTGAACGAGCGAAAATGCCAGTGTGTCGCCCTGATCCGGGTCATCAGCAGCAATCCCCGCGGAATATTCCTGTCCCTCGGTGGCATCGGGCAGAGACGCGGTCGTTATACGGGGTGGATCGTTGACATTGACCACTTTGATCATGAACGTTTTTTCTTCGGTCAAACCGCCGCTGTCTCTCACTCCGACAGTCACCAGCACACTGTCTGCGGCATCTCCGTTGCCCGGTGTACCCGATAATTCTCCCGTTTCGGAATTCAGGGTCATCCAGCCCGGGCCTCCCGGCATAATGAATGTAAGCGTATCACCTTCGTCAGGATCGGTTGCGGCCAGGAGAGCCGTATAGAGCTCGTTCTGTCTGGCATCCGGTAACGATTCGTTGGTCAGCGAAGGAGGATTATTCACATTCTCCACGGTTATCGTAAAGGTCTTGTCGGCTTTGAGTCCTCCGCTGTCCGTTACACCGACGGAAACGGTCACACTGTCGGCAATATCACTCTGAGACGGTGTTCCCGACAGTTCTCCCGTGGCATCGTTGATCGACATCCAGCCGGGACCGCTCAGGAGTTCGAACGCAAAACTGTCACCAACATCGGGGTCTTCGACCGTGATCTGAGCCGAGTACGGGATCCCTTTCTGTGCATTGGGCAGTTCCGTTGTGGTTATTACCGGCGCTGTGCCGCCTTCGAGCACTTTAAGACTGAATGAAGCTTCGCTCGAGCTTCCCTTCGAATCCGTCGCCTGAACGGTAACGGTATAGTCTCCTGCCATGGTGAAATCCGGTGTCCAGCTTATCCCGCCCGTTTCGGATATCGTCATCCCCTCCGGTGCTTCGTTCAATGAGTATGTTATTGCATCGCCTTCGACATCGACCGCCGAAACCTGGAGCGTGAACTGCTCTCCCTCCCTGACGGTGCCACCGGCCAGTTCACCGATAACAGGGGGATCGTTTGTATTGTTGACAGTGATAACGAAGGATCTATCGCAACTTAATCCCGGATTGCCGTTGTCGGTTGAGCGAACACGGATCGAATAGGTATTCTGTGTCTCGTAATCGAGTTTTGACGTCGTGACCAGCGAGGAACCGCTGATCGAAAAACTGCCGTTGTCGGTATCGCCTTCTCCGTTTACGAATGAATAGGTATGAATGTCTGCTGAATTGACATCGGTGGTCGAAAAAGTGCCGACCTCCGTTCCAGCATCTTTGTTTTCATCCACAGAAGTGCTCGACAGCGAAATATCGGTCGGCGCTTCATTCACATTCATGGAGAAGATTCCCGTGCTCGAGGCCGTTCCGCCTGCGGTTGTCACCGATATCGTACCGGTGGAACCGCTGCCCACCTGGGCTGTTATCTGTGTATCGGAATCAACCACGAAGCTCGCCGCCTGTGTACCGCCGAACGATACATCGGTCACACCCTTGAAGTTCGATCCGCTGATGGTAACCCAGGTCCCGGGTCCGCCGGATCCCGGAGAAAATCCTGCGATACTCGGAATCTCCACAACAGGGATGAGAACGAAATTTGCGGTAATGGTGAGGTCGGACATGACATTGGTGATGGTGAGCGGGTTGGCAGCGCCGGTATAATCTCCGCTCCATCCGGCAAAATAGTATCCTGTTCCCGGAATCGCGGAAACTTCGGAGCAGTTTGAACCGTTTGTCACCGTCTGAGATGTACTGCCGCTGATGGACCCGAAACCGTTCGTTGAGAATGTCACTGACCATGTATTCGAGAAGTTTGCGGTAATAGTCAAATCCGAGGTAACATTCGATATGGTGAGCGGATTATCGGTACCGTTATACGAACCGCTCCAGCCGGTGAATCGATACCCGTTTGAAGGCACTGCGGTAACCATGGAACAATTCGATCCGTTCGTTACCGTCTGGGTGGTGTTGCCGGTGAGAGTCCCTCCGCCGCTCGATGAAAATGTCACTGTCCAGACGTTCGAGAAATTGGCGAAGACGGTCATATCCGAGGTGACATTTGACAAGGTGAGCGGGTTGTCGGAGCCTGTATAGTCTCCGGTCCATCCGGTAAAGCGATAACCGTTGGCAGGCACTGCGGTAACCGCCGAACAACTTCCGCCCTTTATGACCGTCTGGGAAGTCTGACCGGAAAGCGAACCGTTGGAGCCCGACGAGAACGTAACCGTGTAGGCCGAATGGCCGAAATTAGCCGTGATGGTCATATCCGAAGTGACATTCGATATGATAAGCGGGTTGGCGGCGCCTGTAAAATCTCCGCTCCAGCCGATAAAATCATACCCTTCTGCTGGAATTGCGGTGACTTCGGTACAGCTCCCGCCCTTTTTAACTGTCTGGGCAGTCTGTCCGGTGAGAGAGCCGTTGGCGCCCGCCGAGAAAGACACCGTGTAAACAGGCTGGCCGAAATTCGCCGTGATGGTCATATCCGAAGTGACATTCGACAGGGTGAGCGGGTTGGCAGCGCCCGTATAATCGCCTGTCCAGCCGATAAAATCATACCCTTCCGCGGGTACCGCGGTGACTTCGGTAGAGCTTTCACCCTTCTTGACCGTCTGGGTGGTATTCCCCGTAATACTTCCATTGGCGCCCTCAGAGAAGCTCACCGTATAGACAGGGAGCGCGAAATTAGCCGTGATGGTCATATCCCTGGTGATATTCGACAGGGCGAGCGGGTTGTCTTTACCCGTGTAATCACCGGACCAGCCGGTAAATTCATACCCTTCCGCGGGTACCGCGGTGACTTCGGTGCAGTTTTCACCCTTGCCGACTGTCTGTGTCGTATTACCGGTAAGGGAACCATTTGCGCCCGCAGAGAAGCTCACCGTATAGACAGGGAGCGCGAAATTAGCCGTGATGGTCATGTCACGGGTTACATTCGACAGGACGAGCGGGTTGTCTTTACCCGTGTAGTCACCAGACCAGCCGGTGAATTCATACCCATCCGCCGGTAACGCGGTGACTTCGGTACAGCTTTCACCCTTGCCGACAGTCTGTGTCGTATTGCCGGTAAGGGAACCATTGGAGCCCGCAGAGAAAGTCACCGTAAAAGAGGGAAGACCAAAAAGCGCGGTGATGGACATATCCTTTGAGACATTGGCGATGAGGAGAGGATTCCCGGTACCCTCGAAATCGCCTGTCCAGCCCAAGAACTGGTAACCCGTATCCGGTACGGCAGTCACCATGGTGCAGCTCTGCCCGCTGATCACCTCCTGAGAGGTCGAACCTTCTATCTTCCCATTGCCGCCGGAAGAGAAGGAGACAGTGTATGTATTGGAAAAATTAGCGGTTACACTTATATTTGATGACACTCCCGAGACGGAAAGCGGATTGCTGCTGCTTGTTACATCGCCTGTCCAGCCCGTAAAATGATATCCTGCGTCGGGAATGGCGGTCACCGATGAGGTGCCTTGCCCTTGAACGACAAGCTGCGCGGTTTCACCCGAGAGTTTCCCGTGAGCTCCGGCAGAAAAGTGTACCACCCATGTGTTCGAGAAAACTGCGGTAATGGTCATGTCCTCGGTTACTTGCTGTACGGTAATCGGATTGTTGGGACTGGTGATGCTGCCCGTCCATCCGATGAAATGATACCCGCTCGCGGGAACAGCGGTTACCGGTGAACAATCCCCGCCATGCGGAATTCCCTGGGGCGTTACACCCTGGATTGTACCATGCCCGTCCGTTGTGAAGGTCACGGCGTGCAGGGCGGTTTCGAAGTTTGCGGTAATTGTCATGTTTTGGGTGACATTCGTGACCGTCAGAGGGTTGTTCGAGCCGGTATAATCGCCAGTCCAGCCTGCGAACTGGTACCCTGATTCCGTAACGGCGGTCACCGGTGTGCAACTCCCCCCGGAAATAACCGTCTGCGTCGTCGTTCCGGTGAGATGGCCATGCGGTCCTGAGGTAAACGTTACCGTGTACTGGGTCCCCACCTTTACATATGCCGTATCTCTCTGGGCGCTGAATGGCGTCGAGCCGCCGGTGACTGACGCATTGCCTGTCTGGCCGACTGTACCCGCACTCTTATCCCAGGCGCGGAACAGAAACCATGTCGTACCGGTATAGTTTGTATTGGGCACAAACCTTATTTTATTCGTCGTGCTGCTTATTGCAACACCGTCGAGCAACCGGGCAAGATTTGCAAAAGATGCGATCGTCCCGATCGCTGCTGAAAAATTATTCCATGTGCTGCCATCATCGAGGGAATATTCCCATCTTCCGTTCCTGTTATCCACCGAAGTAACCGCAATAGCCTCCACAGCCCCCTCTACATCGGTGATAGAACCGTCAACGACAATCTGGGCGACAGTATTTCCCGGATTATTAACAGCGCCCTGGGCGATAGGTGTCATAACCGGGGTTCGATCAACAAGCAGTACGGGGGCATTATTCTGAACGAATTGTGCGGTGATGGTCATGTTCGTCGAGACATCGGCGATGGTCAGCGGATTCTCCGTTCCCGTATAATCTCCGGTCCATCCGCTGAACAGATACCCGGCGCCGGGAACCGCCGTTACAGGAGTCGTGGTGCCGCCGGGGGGAATAATCTGGGGTGTTGTCCCGGAGATGGTGCCTCCCGTGGCGGCGTTGAAAATAATTGTATAGTCCGCTGTAATTTCTCCGGCGGAAGCTTCATAAGCCCCGATATCGTATCCTCCGCCCTGGGGGCGATAATAATTTCGCTGATCGACTGTGAGTACTACGCCGCCGATACCCTCGCTGTTACCCGCATCGATAGCGGGACATCCCTGCAGCAGCTTATGCGTTTTGGTCGGGCCGCCGTTATCCTCGAGCGGACCGAGATTGGGGCTTGCCGTTCCGATTACGATATCGGTGGCATCGCCGGTCGGGCTTCCTGAAGTCACACCGATAAGGCAATACCCCATCGATATCATAGTGCCATTGATCAGTGCACAGTCATTGGGAGAAACCTCGACGGTGTTGCCGGCTATGATGGTATTCCGGTACTGCGTCAAGGCTATTTTAGTGCCGGACGACCCCCATTCCTGGCAGATTCCTCCACCGGCAATAGCGGCGGAATTATTGGTGATTGTAGCAAAATTGATGGTAACACGGGCATCGGAACCGTTGTATTCACTGTAGTTCATGATGCCGCCGCCCTTGTCGGAAGCCACATTCCCGCTGATGGTGCTGTTGTTGATAACGACAACCGAACCCGCCGAGAGGGTAGTATCCAGGTTCATAATACCGGCTCCCTGGTAGGCGGAATTATTGGCAATTGTGGAAGAGCATATGGTTACAATACCGGGTGGACTGTTAAAGATGCCTCCGCCGGTACCGGATGGCAGAGAGTTATCGTGTATGGAGGATTTCTGTACCACCAGAACGCCGCTGTTTGCGATTCCGGCGCCGTATCCTTCGCTGGGGGCTGTGCAGTTTTTGATCTCGCAATTGGTAAGAGTCAGAGAACCCTGATTATATATTCCGGCGCCATAGCTGCCGGAAGAATTCCCGTTCGAAATAATCAATCCGCTGATGGCCACGGTTACACCGGTGTCCACTTTAAAAACGCGGGATGTATTGTTTCCGCTGATCTCCAGATTGGGCGCGGCACTGCCATCGATGATAAGATTTTGAGTAATGAAAAGTTGACCTGTTGTCAATGTTATTACATGATTCGCAAGGGAGCTGTCAAACACGATATACCCATTGGGAGGAACATAGGTTATTGCATGCCTCAGCGACCCGCAGCCGTCATCCATATCGTTTGTTACCGTGTAAATTCCATAGGCAAAATCGGCTGTGATAATCATATCGGATAACACATTAGTTACCACAAGAGGATTGTTGGTCTTATAAAAATCATCTCCCGACCAGTTGGAGAAAACATAGAATTCATCGGGAATAGCGGTAACCGGCGTCGTGCTCCCGCCATCGGAAACATATTGAACGAGAGTTCCTGTAATATGGCCGTTTGGTCCTGCCACGAAAGTTACCGTATGGAGCTCAGCTTCCACAGCACCGATATCGTGGGCTGCTCCCTGGGGACGGGCAAAAAATCGCTGATCGACCGTGAATTCTGTTCCGCCGATACCCTGGCTGTTACCTGCATTGATGGCGAGACACCCGGACAGCGGTTTGTGTGTCTTGGTCGGGCCTCCGTTATCGTCGAGCGGGCCGAGGTTGGGGTCTGCCGTTCCGATGACAATATCGGTTGCATCGCCGGTCACATCTCCGGTGGTCTCACCGATGAGGCAGTACCCTCGCGATATCATGGTGCCATTGGACTGAGCACAGTCATTGGGGCCAGCTTCGCCGTTGTTTCCCGCTATAATGGTGTCCCGGTACTCGATTTCGGCGGTTTTCGTACCCTGAACACCCCAGTCCTGATAGAGGCCGCCACCGATGCTCCCGGCGGAATTGTCGGTGATCGTCGCAAAATTGATCGCAACATGCGCATTGGCATCCTGGCAATCACTGTAGTTCATTATTCCGCCGCCATAAGAGGATGCATTGTTTCCACTTATGGTGCTGTTGTTAATGGTTGTGATGGCCGAGGACTCGATATTCGTTTCCCAGTTCATGATACCGCCGCCGCGCTGGGCGGAATTACCGCAGATTGTGGAAAAGTTTACGGTGAGATTCCCGAGGTGCTCGTTAAAAATACCCCCGCCGTCACCATTCCCCACGTTGTTTCCGCTTATGGTGCATTTCTGCACCACCAGATCGCCCCTGTTGCAGATACCACCGCCGAAACCATTGATGTTGGTGCAGTCTTTTACCGTGCAATCCGAGAGGATGAGCGAGCCTTCGTTCAGGATTCCCGCACCGAAGCCTCCTTCCAGATATCCGCCATTGATAGTCAGCCCTGTGATGGTTGCGCTTACACCGCTGATCACTTTAAATATACGGATAGGCTCATAAACGTTGATCGAAAGATTCGGCGCCGCCGTACCGTTGATCGTAAGGTTTTTGTTAATGACGAGTTCATCAGTTGTCAGCGTTATCACCTGACCCGCCAGGCCACTGTCGAACATAATAACAGCACCAGGCGGGGCAATGGCTATTGTATTCCGCAGCGATCCGGCACCATCATCATAATCGTTTGTCACCGTAAGAGTATTGGATACAAAGTTGGCCGTGATATTCATATCGGATGTTACATCGGTGACTGCGAGGGGATTTGAGGTTTTATACAGACCATCTCCCGTCCAGTCGGAGAACAGATAATTTTCATCGGGCACTGCGGTTACCGAAGTCGTACTCCCCCCATCAATAACCTGCTGCACGAGCGTACCGTCAATGTGGCCGTTCGGTCCCGCCACGAATGTCACCGTATGAACCGCAGCTTCCACAGCACCGATATCGTTGGATGCTCCCTGGGGACGAGCCACGCCGCGCTGATCGTTTGGGACCGGATTACCTTCGCTGTCCGTTCCGGCACCTGCATTGACGGCAAGGCAGCCGCTTTCCAATGCATGGGTAAAGGTCGGGCCGCCGTTGTCTGCAAGGGGGGCAAGCAAAGGATCGTCGGCGCCGATGTTTATGTCGCCGGTTCCTCCGGTGAAGTCGACTGTTGCGCCGACCAGACAGTACCCGAGCGACTGAGTGGTACACGTTGCCTGCGGAGAATTGAGGCAATCGGCGCCGGTCGGAGCGGTATTCCCCGCGAGGATGGTGTTTTTGAGCATGACCTCGCACAACTGGTCGTCACCGGTATAATCGTTCACATACACACCACCGCCTTCAACAGTCGCGCTGTTTTCTGTGATAGTACAGTTGTTGAAGAGCGTTTTTGCATGCGCATTCACGTTGTCATGAGCCCAGTTGAAAAGCGCACCACCCTGGCATGAGACCGTGTTGCCGCTCAGCGTGCTGTTATAAACTTCGATGGTTGACACTGAAGCCGATGTATCATTGAATGCCGTATTGTACAGAGCGCCGCCCTTGTATGCCGAGTTTCCGCTGATGGTCGAGTTCGTTATGAGAGCGGAGCCGGACCTGACATAGATTCCACCACCGTACCCGCTCGTTGTCCCGGCGTTGTTGGAGGAAATCGTGCAGTTCTCCACCATGAGGTCACCGTCGGAGTTGCAGATTCCCGCACCGAAATTGTTGTCGGTGGTATTGCCGGAAACGACACAGGCAGAGAGTGTCAGCTTGCCCTGGCTCCAAATCCCGCCGCCGGCATTTATTCCCGCATTGCCGTTTGTTATTGTCATGAGGTTGATGGTGACATCTCCGTTCGGGCCTATAAAGAATATCCGGCTCGTATTGTTGCCGGAGATGGTGAGGTCATCGATGCCCGGACCGTGGATCGTGAGTTTTTTATTGATAGCGAGCTGGCCGGATGTCAGCGTGATTGTCCCCATCACACCGGCATCGAAGAGGATCGTTTCGCCCGAATTGGCGGTGAGAATCGCCTGACGGAGGGAACCTGTACCGCTGTCGTCGGTATTCATAACAGTGCATGCGTCATTGAAATTGGCAGTGACCACCATGTTGTTATCGACATTGGTGATGGTAAGGGGATTGGTGATTGTGGTAACATCACCCGTCCATCCGGTGAAATGGTTGCCCGGATCGGCCACCGCGGTAACCGGCGTCGTGGAACCTTCAAATTCGACATTCTGGGAGAGCGTGCCGGTTATCGATCCATTCCCCATGATGGTGAAGTCCACTGTAAACGTATTCTTGGAGAAATGGGCGACGATATTCATGTCTTGGATGACATTGGTGAGAATGAGGGGAAAATCAGTCTCCGATCCGGTATGGTCGCCGGTCCACCCGGAGAAATGATACCCGTAATCGGGATCCGGTGACACCGACGTTGTTACACCGTTGTAAACAACATATTGTGTGGAATCCGCAAGAACTTCCCCATGACCTGTGGTAGTGAATTTCACCGTTAAAGGAGTACTGTTGATACGGGCGATCGTGAAGTCCGTGTATGTCGTTCCCTGATCGGAAAAACCGACAGCGATGATTCTATGATTGGAATCGAGCGCGATGGCGGTACAGTCATCAACAAAATCACCACCGGTTGATAAGTCCGGGAATGTAAAACCAGTTACATAACTGTCACCAAACTCGCTGCAAATGGACCCGTTGCTGTTGAAGCACCCGACCGCAAAATCCCATCCATTATAATTTCCTCCAACGACGATTTTCCCGTTCGTATCGATGAGGACATCTTCAATAAAAATATCCTCACCGGTATCAAGCACATTTATCCCTTCGTCAGCGAATGTCTCGTCCAGTGTGCCATCGCTCAAAAACCTCATAATGACTATATTCAAAAAATTCTCTGCGGCTTTCGCAGCTTTAGCGGCATTCGGGGCTCTCGGAGTTCTCGGAGCACGAGGAGCACGAGGAACTTGTGCAATCTTACACATTCCTTGAGTAGTATCCATCAATCCGGCCGCTACGATTTTACCGTCGGGCTGAAGGGCAACTCCATTCGCTATAGTTGCAAACGGACCGGGTGTGATAATGACCTTTCCGTCTTCATTGGAACCGAATGTGGTATCCAGCACACCTCCGGCGGTAAATCGAACGAGGAAAAAATTCGGCACAATCCCATTGATGATACCACCGGACAACACGATTTTATCATCCGGCTGTATGACCATATCATACACCATGGCGGAATATGACATGCCGTTTTCATCATAAGCCATCCCTCCGTCGCCAAACGTCTCATCAAGACTGCCATCGGTATTCAACCGGATAACCAATACAAAGTAATCCCCGTCATCGGAGGCTGTGGTTCCAACCACGATTTTACCGTCGGATTGTAATCCGACACCGGCTATGTAAACCGGTACTCCCGGATCCTGTTCCACTCTCCCGTTGATCCCAAAACCGATATCCGGAGAGCCGTCCTCATTGAAACGCGAAATGACGAGCGGACCGCCTACTTCTTCAGTCGAACCCACCAGAATAATTTTATGGTCGGGCTGTATTACAACTTTTTCATTTGCCGTCCATGTATATCCTGGTATTGTGACCTTGACGGTGCCATTGGAACCGAATGACGTATCGAGGGAGCCGTTTGAATTATATCGGACAAGACCCGCGGACGAACCGTTGCTTCCGGAAACGACGATTTTTCCGTCATACTGAACGGCTACCCCGAATGCACAGTCATTCTGGTGAACCAACGGAAAGTCGACTGCCTGATAACTGCTCCCGCTGCCAAAATCGTAATCGGGACTGCCATCGGCCGTTATTCGGGTAACGACGAGATCGGGATTACCGTAAACGATACTGGTGCCGACAATGACTATTCTATCGAATATATCAAGAGACATGCCGTTCGCAGTGTCATCGAATCCCGCAATATCGGCAATCAAATAACCATCGGGATCGTTAAACGTCGTGTCCAGCCCGTTATCGATATCGGCCTGATAACGTATTACGGCAAAATCGGAACCTGCCGTACCGGAAACAATTATTTTCCCATCGGTCTGAAATGCGACGCCGTTTCCCTGTTCATCGTCGCCCAAATCCTTTGTCACAAGATGAACACCGTCGGAATCTATCACGGCAATGGCAAAATCCAGATCGGTACCGTTATCGGTGGTGCCGGTAACAACAATGCAAGTATTTGTTGAATTATAGGATACTGCATACCCGATGTCGTCATTGTTCGAGTTGAAATCGCAGGTCAATATGCCATCTGAATCGAAATCAGAGTCGAGATCTCCGCTAGTATCCAAACAGATCAGCGCGAGATCGCTGTCTGTGCCGTTACCGGCAGAACCTGTCACCAAAATTGAATAATCGATAGCATTGATGGTAATTCCAAATGCTTTATCATCATAACCCGAATCATTAATATCAAATGTAGACTTACCGGTGATGTTGAAGCTGGTATCCAAATTGCCGAAGGGGAAGGTATATTTTGCCACGGCAAAATCGTAATTACCATTTACATTGGTATAGCCGGCGACCAGAATCCCCCCATCGTCATAAGAAATACCGACAGCACAGGCGCTGTCATCCGTGCCTCCAAAATCGGTGGTAACAACACCGCCATTGCCAAAATTTGTTTCAGGGGCACCCAAATAATCGTAACAGGCCACCACGAAATCATTTTCGCCCCCGTCATCAGTAGAACCGACGACAATATAGTATTCTCCCTCGGCAGATAATAAATTGAGAGCTTTGGCTTCACCAGTGATAGGTGTTATTACTATTCCAGCATCTCCGAAGGCGGGATCCAGAACACCGGTTGAATCGAAGCGCGCGAGGGCTATGGTGCCATTGACCGTAGCGGCAACGATGACTTTCCCCTCCGAGTTACAAACCACAGCTTTGCCGTATTCTGCCGAAAACTGGTTCAGATCGGTGTAAGTTCTGCCCAACGATCCAAATGATTCGTCGAGTGTGCCGGGTATTGCACCTGCCGGCATCATATCGCCAAAAACGCCTGAACAGAAAAAGAGGAAACCACATATCAGGAGGAGTATGTTTTTAACACGGAGTTTCATTAACAATGTCCAATGAAGAAATAAAATGAACGGAGAGAAAATATAATATGTATGACTTTCCTATTCTAAAACGAATATCGGCATAAAGCAACACATTTCTATCGTAATATGAAGTAATACAATTGAATTTATATCAAAACAACTGTTTGATAATGTGATGCCAATCACAAAAAAGGAAAATCATTTTCATGAGATTATTAACATCTTGTATTATTTAATAGTTGTTTATAAAAAAATACGGATATATTTTTGTGAATACGCATTTTTTAATCATTTGAATAAGCGATATGTAAAAAAAGTATCTTGTTATCGCACTTTATAATCGTGGTGAAAAACACCATACGTCAGGATATAAGCTGTTAAAGGTCGGCACAAATTGACGATTTACATGCTTTTGACAGCAAAAAAATAACACATTTCGTCATAGAGTGTGTGAAAAAAATACTTTTTCATCGCCCCCTTATATATTGCTCCGGTGAATAAACAGTGACATCGGAGACGTCATGCCGAACTTGTTTCGGCATCTATTCCAAATATGAGTAGCATTATTTATTCGCCGAAGTAATAACAATCGGTTTTTAAGCGGCGCGTGATACAGAAAAAAATCGGCGGCAGAGCTTACCTGTCAGACATGGGTGCGAAGCATAAGCTCGATTGGATTGGGATTGAGATAATACTGGATTTTCAGGTAAGGCTGATCGTATTTCCCGACATAGTGATTGACGAGAGTGACCGGTACGACGAGGGGAAGACATTCCCTGCCGTATTTATCGATTATGTCGGCGAGTTCCCGTTTTTCATCATGGGTAAGCCGCTTTTTGAAATATCCCATGAGATGGTGAAGAACGTTGACGTTTTTCCTTACGGTAGCTTTGAGATCGAGTGCTGTGGATAACAGCGCGATATACGAAGAGCAGAGCTCATCAATATTACAGTTCATACCCGAGGCTGTCAGTTTCCCGAGCTCACGGAGAATCAGGGGGCTGTGAGACATGATGAGCATTTTGTGCCGGGTGTGAAAATCTATCAGACCGGCTGGAGTCTTATCCCGGGAAAGCATCTCGCGCCACCGTCTGTAAACGAAAATCCGCTCAATAAAATGCTCCCTCAGGATCGGGTCATGGAGACAGCTCTCTTCCACAGCGGGCAGAAGCGGATAATGATCCATAAACATCCGCGCCCAGACTCCGGTACCGGTGTGAGCAGTAATTCCCGGGCTGTTATAAACCCTGATACGCGCCATACCGCACGACGGCGACCTGCTTTTGAATATATATCCGTACAGATATTCTTTTTCGATTCCGGAGAGCCGAAATTTTCCCCATGACGCCATCTGCACGGTATGGTCTGTCCCGGTCCGACAGGTCACAAGACGCGGATCAGTGGGGTCGCCGGTGAGTTGCATCGTTTCACGTGGAACCGGAAGGCCGCACCCGACTTCCGGACAGACCGGAACAAACTCCATGTACCTCCCGAGCGTGTCCGTAATAAAGCAATCATGCTTGTGGCCGCCGTCATACCGGACTTTTTCACCGAGAAGACAGGCGCTGACGCCGATTTTTATTTTTTCCGTCATGGTGCATTCCCTGCTGGCATCGACTCACTGTATATCATAACCGGGTGCATGAAAAAACTTTTTCACTATCCGCTCCATTAACATAAATACTCCGGATAAAATCACCAATAGTTCGTTTAGGGTATATGAATGGTACATGGTGAATTCCATAGGGGAGAAAGCAGCCGAAAATGAAAACATCACTTTTACCGACACCGAAACCGGCCGGGCATAATCCGCCTGAAGATTCATACTCATAACAATCCGGTCCGGAATACTGTAAACCATGAGTCGGGCAGTAATTATCCTGCATGGAATTTCATATGAAAATATGGGATTTTTATGAAATAAAAAATTGCATAACAAGCCATTCGATATTATACTGTAAACAGAGAAAAAAATAATCCGGTTGAATACCATATCATATACTGCCGCGACAGTGTGGGAATTTCATCCGAATTGCGGTTTTATGGTATTTTCTTCGTATAAGTGTATTATGCGTATTAATTTATTCTAATGATATAACCCGCTGGCAATTCTTCCACTTAGTCTGGATATATTCCAAGGTTTATGTCTTTCCGCGTGGCGCTCGATAGGGCTTCTGTGGCTTTATTTGAGGTGTATGTTCTTTGAAAGGAGACCTTATGATCAAACCCACGTATATTTCCCGTCTCGATAAGGTTGCCGGTCTGTCCGGAAGAGAACAGATCGAGCTTCAGGATGTGTGCGGATTCCACGCATTCCGGGCGAACGATTACTATCTTTCCCTCATAGACTGGGACGATCCCGGAGATCCCATCCGCAGAATCATCATTCCCGACCTCGCCGAACTGGAACCGTGGGGGCAGCTCGATGCTTCGAACGAGAAGCACTATACGATGGTGCCGGGTCTTGAGCACAAGTACGAGCACACAGCCCTTCTCCTTGTCAACAACGTCTGCGGCGGATACTGCCGGTTCTGCTTCCGGAAACGTATCTTCATGAATGACAATGATGAAACGATTCGCGACATCTCGGAAGCGCTGAAGTATATCCGTGCTCACCAGGAACTCAACAATATTCTTATCACGGGCGGCGATCCGCTTGTTCTCTCCACTGACAGGCTCGGGGGCATTATCAGCCGGCTCCGCGAAATCGACCATGTCCGGGTCATACGGATAGGCACCAAGATGCCCGCGTTCAATCCTTTCAGGATTTTGCATGATCCCTCGCTGCCTGAAATGCTTTCGAAGTACAGTACTCCCTCCAGAAAAATCTACATGATCGTCCATTTCAATCATCCCCGCGAATTGACCGATGCTGCGGTACAGGCGCTTCACACAATACACAGGGCCGGAGTCGTTACCGCCAATCAGACACCGATTATCAGTGGTCTCAATGATTCCTCGGAAGTACTCGCGGAACTGCTCGATAAACTCTCATATATCGGGGTTCCGCCCTACTATGTGTTCCAGTGCCGCCCGACACAGGGCAACAGGCATCTATCTGTCCCTGTGGAACGTGCCTACGAGATCCACGAACAGGCGAAAATGCGCTGTTCGGGACTTGCCAAGCGGTCACGGTTCGTGATGTCCCACAGCCTGGGGAAAATCGAGGTGCTTGGTCTGACGGAAGCTCATGTCGTATTCAAATTCCACCGCGCTGCACATTATGACAAGAAAGCCCGAATTGTCATTTACAGGCGAAATCCCCATGCGTACTGGTACGATGATTACCGCGAAAAAATCGAAGATTATCTGCTTGAAAATCCGTTTCATGTATCCGATGCGGAACTGGAAACCTGCCCTTCTATCAATGATTCCGGTCTCCTGGCAGTGGAGTAAAAGGCTTGAAATACGTCCCAGATCTTCGTACACACCATGCATTCCGGATAAGAGTCTGCGGCTGTGTTTCTTCCATGCTGGCAACCCCGATGCTGAAAAATCCTGACATGAAGTGCTGATTTACATGTCTTTTACTGCAATAAAACTATATATTTCATCATCGGGCGCGTAAAAACACTTTTTCACAGTCCACGTGATGTTCCTTGTGTTATCCGGCCGGTTGTATTACCGGGGAAACGATATCGCTCGAAGCTCATACACTATTAAAAGGTTACCGAAATGAGAACACCTGTGATTTGCATCGTTCTGGGATTGTTTTCGGTCCTACTGTGCTCTGTGGCTGCTTATGCGCAGCCCGGCACTACGACAGCCTGTGCCATTCCTCTGAAGGGAATCACCATCGATGGTAAACTGAATGACTGGCCGGACGGCATGGTACGGTATCCTATCCTTCACCACGGCCAGGCGTATGGTACGACCGACATCGATAACGCCGACCTGACCTCGTCGGCCGATTTGTCCCCCGTGTTCATGATCGGATACAGCGCGGAAGAGAACCTGCTATATGTGGCAGTGCTGGTCCGCGATGACATCGTTCAGACCGGCTTCGGTCCGAACCGGACGGATGGCTGCGAGATATACATCGAGGGCACGAAACGGTATAAAAAACATTCTGCTTCATTCCGGCAGTTCACCGCGGAAACCATGGCAGCGCTCCAGTATATCATGTGCCCGCCCGGAGGCGACTACGGTGCTGGAAACTCACTTAATCCCGATCTGGCAGGTGGAGATATAACCATAACGGGAACACGGTGCGCGTATGTACGGACAGGCGATATTTCCGTCTACGAATGGGCGATACAGGCCTACGACAGTTTCCCGGCCAGACCCTCCATCCTTGTGCCGGGGAAAACGATCGGAATGGATGTGGTGGTCGCGGACAAGGACAGTGAAGATGACAATGCGGCTTGGGTAAGCTGGGGGCCGTATGCGCCGTTGAAATTCTTCAATGGCGATATGCTCGGCAGCGTACTCCTCGTCGGGAAGGCCGGAGATGCGGGAACTGTCACGGGATCTGTCACGAACAAGAGTGACCACGGGGCAATCCCCGGATTCGATTTCAGGATTTACCAGGAAAAAGAATGGCTTGGAAATGTCAGGGCCGACAGTACCGGACGTTATACGGTCATGCTGCCTCGGGGAAAATATGTTCTCAAGCCCGGGAGCGGTCATGGCTTCGATCCTGATTATGCCATGAAAATCACCGTTAAATCCGGGAAAACCGCAGTCCGGGATTATTCCCCGAAACCTCTCGTTCTTCCGGATATTCTGAAAAAATCGATTGCCGCATACGAATCTCTCAGGAGCTACCGTGATACAACGTTGGTCAGTTTCGACGTTATACGACCCGCCGGAAACATCGCACAGACCGTACCGTTTCTGTTCGCGAGCGAACGGTCGAACCAGTATAAGATAGAGAGTCCGGAACAATCATTTGCCGGTTTTGCTTCGCTTGTCTGTGACGGTAACTATCAGATCAGGTGCATCGGAAGATGGAACCAGATGATGATACAGGACGCTCCCGCGGAACTCTCGATCTCCAATTTGCAGATGCCCGATAGAATAGTGGGCGGGAGCATGATTGTACAGCTTCTGGCGGCAAGCGATAATCCGTTGGACGATTTTATAAAGAACATCGGCACGGTATCCCGGGTGAGCGAGGAGATGCTGGACGGCAAATCCACAACGGTTGTCGAGTTGACCATACCATGCGGATCGTATTCCCCGGCGCTGATTCCCGTAACAATAACCGGTGATATCCCGATCAGTTTCAGAGTATGGATAGGGAACGAGGATTTTCTCATACGAAAAGCATCGGTCAGGCTCGATATGGAAAAACTGTGCGAAGGTCTTCCCGAAAGTCAGCGTAAGGAAATGAAAGGGATAAAGGTAACCATGACGGATATACATTCCGATATCGTTACCAATCCGGTTTTTCCGAAAGGGATGTTTTCGCTTGAAACGTTTCAGGGAGCGGAACAGGTCGATTCGTTCGGCCCGCGGAAAGATTCCCAGCCCGAAGTGGTAGACCTGAACGGCCGCGAAGCTCCCGAATTCGCGCTCAACGATGTCAATGGGGATAATGTGACGCTGTCCGGTCTGAAGGGCAACGTCGTGGTACTGTGCTTCTTTGCCACATGGTCGGAACCGTGTGTTGAAGCCATGCCTCTTGTTCAGAGCCTCCATGAAAAATATGGCACGAAAGGTGTCCGTGTCGTGGGAATCGATACCATGGAGCGCGAGGAAGCGGAAACGGTGAAAACGTTTCTCGGCGGACACGGTATAACCTGCCGTGTTCTCCTCGATTCGGATGAAATCGTAATGGAACAATACGGCCTGCAAAAAATCCCGGCATTTTTCATCATCGACACAAAGGGGATCGTTCGGTATACGCATATGGGAAAACCGTCCGATGAAGCCCTTCCGGACAGACAGGTGGAAGAACTGCTCGCCGAGTAATCTTGTCGCAATCTGGCTGTTCCGAATAAAGCTGGAAAATGGTCGGAAATATCCCTATACTGATCAATGGCCAGAAATATGGTATTATAAAAAAAAGAGGATACCATGACACCGCGTGAACGGGTGGTCGCGACACTCAAACACCGTGAACCCGACAAAATTCCCCTCGATATCGGCGGCATCGAATCCTCGGGCATCACAGGCATCGCATACAACAGGCTGAGGGAGCATCTCGGTCTCGGGTACGGCAGTACACCGATATTCGACGTTTACCAGCAGATAACCAAAATCGAGGATGATGTCCGCCGTGTTTTGAAACCCGACACCATTCCGCTGCTCATCGAGCCGGTGTCGTGGAAATCCTCAATTCTTCCCGATGGTTCTCCGTGCTCCGTCCCCTCGAAATGGAATCCGGTGAAGGACAGCGCGGATAATCTGGTTGTGCGGAATGAGCATGGAACGGTTACAGCCCGCATGCCTTCCGGGGGTTACTATTTCGAATCGGTTCATGCCCCGCTCGCGGATATATCCGATCCTGCCGGACTGAACGCATTCGCCCGTGATATAGAGTCGTCCGACTGGCCCTTTTACGCGGATGAAACCCTCGATTCTATCGGGATGCGGGCGCAACGGCTGTTTGAGGAAACCGATCTCGCCATTGTGGCCAATCTCCAGCTCCACCTTCTCGCCGCGGGACAGCAGCTGCGGGGCTACGAGACGTTCATGATGGATCTTCTGCTCAACAAACCCCTCGTCCATGGGCTCTTCGATATGCTCACCGATGCGTACATCGGGCGGTGTGAACGGTATCTCGACCGTGTCGGCACCCTCGTGCAGGTGGTGCTCCTCAACGACGATCTCGGCACGCAGAACGGGCCGATGATTTCCCCGGACTGCTACCGCGAGATGTTGTGGCCGTACCAGAAACGTCTCTTCGGCTTCATTAAAGGAAAGACCGGCGCATCGATCTTGTTTCATTCGTGCGGCGCGGTCTCGGAATTTATTCCGTTCCTCATCGAGGCGGGTGTCGATTCCCTCAACCCGGTACAGGTGTCCGCCGCGGGTATGGATACCGCGCTCCTGAAAAAACGTTTCGGGGGTGACATCACGTTCTGGGGCGGCGGCTGCGACACTCAGCGTGTTCTGAGGAGCGGGTCGGCATCTCAGATACGGGAGGAGGTCGAGCGGCGTGTCGGTGACCTCGCTCCGGGCGGCGGATTCGTGTTCACGCAGGTTCACAATATCCAGCCCGATGTCCCGCCGGAAAACATAGTTGCGATGATTGAAGCCTTCGAACGCTGTCGGGCATATGCATAACACCTGTTATAACAATAACCACACCGGCCATGTCGGGACGTTTTCATTTCCCGGCGCCATGGTCAGCGGAGACTGATAATGAACAGAGTCGAGCGGGCGGTATCATGCTTTAACGAAGGATTTTCGTGTTCCCAGTCTGTTTTCTCGACATATGCGGAACATCTGGGGATTGACCGTGAAACAGCCCTCAGGCTCGCCGGGGGCCTCGGAGGAGGCATGGGACGCATGGGAGAAACATGCGGAGCGCTCACCGGTGCAGTGCTTGTCATCGGGCTGGTATACGGTTCCACGGAAAGCGGAGAGAATGAAGCAAAAATTAAAACATATTCCCTGGTACAGGAGGCTTTTAAACGGTTCGGGGCCCGCTGCGGCAGTGTAAACTGCAGGGATTTGCTCGGCAGCGACATATGTTCTCCGGAAAACCGTGCACAAGTGAGAGATCAGGGGCTCTTCGGTACTGTCTGTCCCAAATGTGTGAGGGATGCCGCCGAAATACTCGAAGAAATCGTGGAGCTGCCTTCATAATCCGGCTTTATCCGAAAAAAATCAACTATTGCTTCGGCGATTAAACAGTGATATCGGATGACGTCATGCCGAACTTGTTTCGGCATCTATTCCTGCTATTGGTATCATTATTTATCCGCCGGAGCAATAATATAACCACAGAGACACGGAGAACACAGAGAAAAGCCCTGTATCTGTTTGAAAATGCTTTTCACCCTTCATTGCGGCCATTCATGGTTTGAAGGTTATCATACAAATTTTATAAAAATTGACATAAAGTTAATATTATCCTGATTAATTATTAATCGATCACAATAAAATAAAGAAATATAAAATAAATCCGCGAAAATCCGCGTTCTATTGAATTGTATGCATAGATCGAATCAAATCGTTACATGAAAGAGTACAAAGATGACAGATATCACTGCCGCGACAGAATCGCTCCTCCTCGATGAGGGGGCTTCTCTTGTCGGTTTTGCCGATATCCGCGAACTGCCGTCCGATATCCGCCAGGGGATGGACTATGCGGTATCGATAGCTCTCGCTCTCGACCCGGTAATTATTCGCGGTATCGCGGACGGGCCAACGGCGCCTTACTATGAGGAGTACTGCAGGGCCAACCGTTTTTTATCACGACTGGTGAAACGCACCGCCGATTTTCTCCGTGAAAAAGGATGCCGTGCCCATGCAATTGAACCCACAGTCGAGGCTCTTGACGATGATACACTGGCGACGCCGCTACCGCACAAAACCGTTGCCACACGCGCCGGACTGGGTTCGATAGGGAAATCGGCGCTTCTGGTAACCGAGCGGTTCGGAACAGCGGTCAGGCTTACCACCGTGCTCTGCGATTACCCGTTTGAAACCGGAACGCCGGTGAACACCTCACGGTGCGGAAACTGCCATGAATGCGTGACACACTGCCCGGCCCGGGCCATCTCCGGGAACCACTGGGAAGCCGGTATCGAACGTGCGCTCATATGTGACGCTTTCGCCTGCTGTAAAACCGCCCGTGATCTGTCGGCGAAAATCGGCATAAAGGCAACCATCTGCGGAATCTGCATTCATGTCTGCCCGTGGACACAAAAGTATATAAAAACAAGCAACAGCCGGTAAAGGAAGTATTCAACCCGGAAACAGAGGATTACATTTTCCGACATACTGTTCTGTATGATCGATGTATGAAACCATGAAGAAAAGTATTTGAATATATTCCTGTGAAATTGTATACTGTGCTGTATACCGATTTAAACGGGGCACGGTCACGGATATGGTTTTCACGTGATGAATGTAAAAACTCACATATGGTTCATACTCGCGGGTCTGCTCTATCTCCTGCTGCATGTCCTGGCCGTATACAGCTCTTCGGCGCTTTTGTGGGGAGTTGACGGCTGGAGATATGCGAATCCGGCAATACTGTCCGTATTCCTGGCAATCTGCTTTCTCTCTGTTATGCCCCCAATCCGGCAGTTCCTGAAATCCCGCGCCATAAAGCTCAGCGGCTCTCTCGCCCATGTTCCTTTTCTCGTCTGGATTCCCGCAGCAGCCGTACTATTGTATGTTTTTCGCGAGAGAACGCTGTTTCTCGGCGACGGGTACCTGCGGGCGGGAATCCTTGCACCCAACCGGTTGATTTTCCTGTTCGAGGAACCGCTCGATGCCCTTTTCCATTCAGCGGTATTCTGCGCGATACAGCCGTATGTGGGTGAAAGAGGAACGGAAATCTATCAGTGGACGAGCATTGTCATGGGATTGTTTGCCCTGTGGGGTGTGTACCATTATGGCCGCAGGCTGTTCGAAAAAAGTGGTCAACGATGGTTCATGGGAGGGCTTCTCGCATCATCGGGTGCCGTGCAGCTGTTTTTCGGATATGTCGAAAGTTACACCATTACCAATTGCTGCGCCCTTCTTTTCATACTCTCGGGTCTCGTCATGCTCAGGGAGGAAAAACTATCCATTATTCCTGCCATATTTCTCTCGCTGGCGATTATCTCGCATTCGATCGGGATTCTTCTTATCCCGGGAATTGTATATGCATATTACCGGGTCATCCGGGAAAACAGCGACAGCGCCAGGGCATACCTGTACATGATGAAACCGGCGGGGATATTTGTTCTGTTTATCGTATTGATCGTTTCGGTATTCTTCGCCGGGGGACATCCTCCCTCACAGTTTATCGGGAAATATCTCCACGGGAGTAATCTGCTCCCGTTTTTTACGAGCGGCGAGCTCTATGGAGTCTTCTCATGGTACCATCTCGCGGATGTTCTCAATGAGCTGGCGCTTATTGTCCCCGCATTGGTCGGGCTTGCTTTCCTCCTGCCCCGTATCAGGACGGTGCAGGTTTCGCGAGCTGCGATATTCAGCATGCTGTGCAGTATCGGGCCGGTTGTGTTCATGTGTCTTTTCAATCCGAAGCTCGGTTTTGCCCGCGACTGGGATATATTTTCCCTGGCCGGATTTCCGCTGACAGTTCTGTGCGGTATCCTGATTATCGAAACGACCGAATCCACGCATGAATCGCTGTTCGGTATGGCGTTTCCCCTAATCCTCGTGTCGCTTTTCCATACCGTACCCTGGATTTGGGTCAATGCATCCGAACAGCATTCCCTCGCCCGCTTTGAGCAAATTCTGGAAACTCCCTGGTGGCCGGATTCTTCACGGGGATATGCACACGACATGCTCGCGAGTTACTATTACAAGGCGGGAAACACCGAAAAAGCCATATTTCATAATGAAAAATCGTTTGATATTACCGACAACAAACGGGCATTCAAAAACGTCGTTCTATTGTATGTCGGCCTTGACGAGATCGATAAACTACGGGTGTTTATTCAGAAAGACAGTCTGAATCCCGAGGGTCATTACGGACTGGGTATGATCTATTTCGAAAAAAAGATGTTTGACCGCACCCGCGAAGAGTTGGAAAAAGCGCGCAGTCTCAATGCGGAACATCTGGAAATACCGTATCTCCTCGGAAGAACATATGCGGAACTGGGACGTTTCGAGGACAGCAGGAATGCGTATGAAGAAGCGCTCAAACACCCTCATGATACAGCCGTTCTTCATTCAATCCATAACGACCTCGGCTGTATCTATGCAAACCTGAACATGTGGGACGATGCCCGGAACGAATTTAACGAAGCGTTGAGTCTCAAACCGGACTATGGCGAAGCCTACCTCAACCTTGCAAAACTGTATTACCGGACACGGAACGATTCGCTGGCTGTGAAACACGCGGAGCTTGCCGGTAAATACGGCAGCCCGAAAGAGCTTGTCGATGCCCTGCTCGCCCGGTTATCATCACGGCGCTGATACAACCTGTCTCCGGCTTTTCATCCATCGTTGTGATCACGAGTGGTCATGAGAGTTATTCATGAAAATATTTTACCACAAAGACACCAAGATACAATGAAAACTATATAAAAAATCCACGTTCCATATATTTTTTTATGAACAAGTTGGGAAAAAAATCCACTCATATCCGGTTCAGTGAATAATCCTTCCGGACTGCATTTTCTCTGTAATCACCGGCAGACGAATCTGTTCATTCCCGTGCTTTCCCATATAAAATCCCCTGGCGGAGATTACGGTTTATCAGCGTATCGCGTATCGCCTTGAGATTTGCGGTTTTTTCAAGCGCCCAGAGGGGTGCGACGAGCTCGTTACGGTGCGGATCGCCGGTCAGCCGGTGAATAACCATATCAGGCGGCAGGAGCGCGAGAAAGCCGCAGAGAATGTCGATGTACTCATCCCGTGTGAGACACTGATATAGACCTTTTTCGTACATATCGTGCAGCGGCGTGTCACGGACGACATACAAGAGGTGAAGCTTGATTCCCTGTATGTTCATGGCGGCGACAGCCCGTGCGGTCGCGAGCATATCATCCTTCGTCTCCCCCGGAAGACCGAGAATGACATGGACGCATATATCGATACCCCGCTCTCGGGTACGTTCGACAGCATCTCGGAACGCCGCCGCGGTGTGCCCTCGGTTGATGAGTTCGAGCGTGCGGTCATGGATGCTCTGGAGCCCGTATTCGACCGTGATCCATGTTTTCCGGTTCATGCCGGCGAGAAGATCGAGAACCTCTTCTCCCGCACAGTCCGGTCTCGTGCCTGTCGCCAGCCCCACGATGTCGCCTGATCCGAGAGCTTCTTCATACATGGCCCTCAGTGTTTCGACAGGCGCGTAGGTATTGGAAAATGACTGAAAATAGGCGATGAACTTCTCCGCACCGTAGCGGCGGTGAAGAAAGGGTTTCGCCGAGGATATCTGCTCCGTGATCGAGGCATGGGCCGAGGCTCCCGTACCTGACCCCCGGGCATTGCAGTAGATACAGCCGCCGCGACCGACTGTGCCGTCACGGTTGGGACAGGTGAGCCCGGCATCGATGGTTATTCTCTGCACCCTGCATCCGAAACGGGCGCGCAGGAATGAGTTGAGGTCGTTGTAAAGGTGTTCCGGCATTGGAGAGGTATTACTACTTCTGTGTTTAAACTGTGACATCGGATAACGTCATGCCGAACTTGTTTCGGCATCTATTCCAAAAATTAGTATCATTATTTTTCACTGGAGCAATAACCCGAAAGAATCGGTCATTATCAACTTATTGCATTCAATATCAATATATTACCTGTGGTATGCGAACTGCCTGATCGTTCTGCATATTGACTTACGGCACAATAAAGAGTACTTTACAGTTCCCGGAATGTCAAGTACAATAACCGTCTTTTCTCTGTGCCTGTTATAAACTTATGAGTCCGATTCGCTGCAGACAAATGAGCTGGGGGATTTTTTCACGATGAACGATTATGATGTCATAGTGGTCGGCGCCGGTCATGCGGGGTGCGAAGCCGCGCTTGCATCCGCACGGATGGGGTGCAGGACGCTCCTCCTGTCGATATATCTCGATACCGTGGCCCACATGCCCTGCTCGCCTTCTGTCGGCGGACTGGGAAAGGGACACCTTGTCAAGGAGATCGATGCGCTCGGCGGCGAGATGGCGAAAATTACCGATCTAACCGCCATCCAGTTCCGTATCCTCAACACGAGCAAGGGACCGGCAGTCCAGGGCACGAGAACCCAGAACGACAAGGCGCGGTACCGTGTGCTCATGAAGCAGGTGCTCGAGCGCCAGCCGGGTCTCGAACTGAAACAGGCCCTCGTCGAGGAGATACTTGTCGGGGACGGCAGAGTTATCGGCGTGCGTGACAACATCGGTGCGGTTTTTACCGGAAAGGCGGTCGTACTGACCGCCGGAACCTTCCTCCACGGGCTTGTGCATATCGGGGAAACGAGGATCCATGCGGGCAGAGCGGGCGAGTTCCCCGCGGACGGCCTCGGCGACAGCCTCGCTAAGCTGGGATTCGTTATCGGGAGAATGAAAACGGGAACCCCGATGCGTGTCAGGAGGGGTACGATCGATTTCACTGCATTTACCGAGCAGCGGGGTGACGATGTCCCGCGTCCCTTTTCGATGTTTACCGAATCGATTCCACTTCCGCAGGTATCCTGTTATATAGGCCGCACCCATCCGCGAACCCATGAGGTCATAACCCGAAACATCAGCCGCTCGGCGCTCTACAGCGGAGCAATCAAAGGCGTCTCCGCCAGGTATTGTCCATCCATCGAGGACAAGATAGTCAAGTTTCCCCACAGGGATTCTCATCAGATCATCCTCGAACCGGAAGGACTCGACACCGAAGAAATCTACGTGAGCGGAACGGGGAATTCTCTGCCGTACGAGATTCAGATTGAGCTGCTCCATTCGATACCCGGACTCGAAGAAGCCGAGATTATGCGGCCCGCATACGCCATCGAGTATGACTTCATCCAGCCCACACAGCTCATGCCCACGCTCGAAACCAAGCTCGTCGGGGGATTGTATCTCGCCGGACAGGTCAACGGGACATCGGGCTACGAAGAGGCCGCCGCACAGGGTTTATGGGCCGGAATCAATGCCGCGCTCGGGGTGCAGAAACGCGAACCCTTCATTATGGACCGCTCCGAGGGATACATGGGAGTCATGGTCGACGACCTCGTGACACGCGGCACGAACGAGCCGTACCGGATGTTTACCTCACGGGCCGAGTACCGCCTCCTCTTCCGTGAGGACAACGCCGATCTCCGTCTCCTCGAAAAAGGCTGCGAGCTCGGCCTCCAGACCCGCGCAAACCTCGAAAAACTCAGGGAGAAGCAGCTGCTCATTACGAGTGAGCTGGCGCGGCTCGAACGGACATGGATAAAGCCTTCAATAGCCGTCAACGCTCTCCTCACGGAACGTGACTCCACACCCCTCGATGAAGCGGCCTCGCTCGCCCAGCTCCTGAAACGGCCGGAACTCATGTACGACGATATCGGTAAAATCGATGAAGTCCCCGCCGGTCTGCCCGCCGGGGTCAGGCGCCAGGTCGAGATTCAGTGCAAATACGAGGGATACCTGAAACGTCAGGAAGCCGAGGTCAGAAAATTCAAAAACCTTGAAAAGATGAAGCTTCCCGTCGATATCGATTACTGCTCGATTCCCGGAATTTCAACGGAGCTCAGTGCAAAACTGAGCGTCATCAGGCCGTTATCGCTCGGGCAGGCATCACGCATACAGGGAATGACCCCCGCCGCGATCTCCATCCTCATGGTGTGGCTGAAACGGCACACCGCGGAAAAAGACCGATGAAATCGGCATGGGTGACATTCGCCGTACTATCTGCAATTTTTACCTGCCTGCGGCAGATCCACATAAAGAACAAATGCAGCGCTTACCCCTCGGAAATTGTCATACTCGTGACACGCCTGTGCGGTGCGGTTATCCTGCTGCCTTTTGCGGTCATCGAGGGGATTACCATAACGCGGATTCCGGTTTTCGCCGGATTCACCGCCCTGACCGTGCTCATCACAGCGTTTGCCACGGTCATACAGATTGCGCTTCTCCAGCGCGAGGACATATCACGCTCGGTGCCCTACCTGAGCTTTATCCCGATTTTCATGATTCCCTGGAGCCTGCTCATGCTCGGGGAACTCCCCGGTAGTATTGCCTTCCTGGGCATCATGCTCACCTGCGCGGGGTCGTACATAATCAACCTGACCGGAACATCTGGACCGCTTTTCGCTCCGCTCGCATCGATTTTCCGCGAACGGACATCACGGCTCATGCTTGTGGTTTCCATGTGCCTCGCGTTCAACACCGTATGCGATAAAATCGCGATAACGGCGTCATCGGCATTTTCCTATGTCTACGTGTGGTCGGTGTCGTCGACGGTTGTCATGGCGATCATCTGCCTGAAAAACAATCCTGTCCGACGGATCGCAGAAGCCCTGACCGACCGTCACGTGTATATTCAGGGCCTTTTCTGGGTTGGCGGATATTCATGCCAGATGTTCGCCATCGGTGCTGCTTTCGGGGTTGAATCGGGTACGACATATGTGCGGGCGCTCACCCTGCTCAATATCCTCGGTACCGTGGTATTCGGAGGCACGATGTTCCGTGAAAAAAATCTGCTCAGGAAGAGCCTTGCCACTATTCTCATGGTGGGAGGATCGATTATTATCGTTTTATCCTCGAAAATGATTCGCTAAACCAGCACCTAAAACCATCATTGTGCTATTTTAAATTCCCACGATCGGGTTTTCGCATTCCCGACCCTGTCTGTCACCGTTATCTCGGCCGTATGGGAACCGGTCTGGAGATCATCGTGTATGCGATAGGAGACAGTATTGGCTTCATAATCGTACTCGCCGTACACGGGAATGCCATCGATACTCATGGCTATGCTGTTCGATCCCGCTATACCGGCGCCCCTGTCTTCGATATATGCCCTCAGGTTAGGACGGTGGGAGTGGATGACTCCTCCCGGGCGGGGCTCGAGGACACGGACATAGGGAACCGTGGTGTCGCAGAGAACGGCGATTTTCCCCGGGGATTTGATGACCCCGTTAAAAACGAGCCCGCTGCGCTGATCCGATAGAAAATGCCATCCGTTGCCATTGGACGATATGAACAGCGCCGAACCAACCGGCGGTTCCGTGTCGAGTGTCAGGCTCACCGATGCATTTCCCTTTATCGGCGAATCGCCCCAGACCACTCTGTAACCTTTCGTGACACATACGAGGCCGTTCGAGGATTTTACATCGACCGTGTCGATATACACCGGAGCGGGCCGGTACAGAGCTGCGGGTTCCACGGTCATGGTGAAGAGACTGTCCGGAGCCGATACCTTTACGGGGACACGTGAGCCGGCAACGGTGAATTCCAGCGGGATGATTTTCCATACCGCATTGAGGGACCGGTCGTACGCCGATACTTTGATACGCATGGTTGTATGTCCGGTTTTCGGAAGGGGAATCGATGCTGTCCATGAGGTCGGACTTTCGGGAACGGAGCTGAAAAAACCATCCATGACATGACCGTTTTCCTCGACCGTGACAATCGGAAGCGAAGCCAGTATCGCGGGAGCGGTGATACGGACAATAATGCAATCATGGTGAAGCTCCGGGATCACCGTGATTCCGCCTTGTTCTTCCGTATGATTAAGGGATTTGGTACCGTTTATCCCGAAAATGGCAGGCAGCGACCTGACCGAATCTTCCCCGACAAGAACAGCCTTGAATGTTTTCCCCGCTCCCCTTGAAACAGGCTCCTTGATAGCACAGTGCGACTGTCCGACAGGGTAGTTCCTGACAAAAGTCCACGTGTTTCCGGACTCAAGATTCCAGAGATCGACTCCGGCGAGACGGCCTGACGGATGATCGCCGACAATGACCATGGAGCCGTCGCCATCGTACCCGCAGGATATGAAAGCCGGCCGTTCACCAAAAAGAACAGGAAATGAAATCGTTTTCGTATTGTTTGAGTAATCACGTGCCGTTACGGTGATGGTATGAGAACTCGTCAGTTCGGGAAGTGTGACGGACAGGACACCATTGCCCTCATAGAAATCGACCGCGTTTCCCTCCCGTCTGAACAAAGCCGACAGATAACCGTTGCCGCCCCAGGGAGAGCCGTCGAGATAATCGAGTGCTCCGCACCCGTTGAAATCATATGATATTCTGCTGTACCGTTTCGAAAATACCTGTGTCGAATCGACACTGAGCGACAGGGTATAAACACCGACAAGATTCTGAGAGTTATTCGTTCTGTCCCATACCGAAACAGCGATGCCGATCCTGCCGAAGAGAACAGGCATTATGGTTTTCAGGGATTCAGGCTTGAACTGTTTTGCAACCGGGAAACCATCCACCGTCGAGGCGTTGTCGAGGGGCATCAGCGCGATCGCCGTAAAGAAAGGAGGAATGGTATCCCTGACCGTAAAACCAATATCGAGCGGATTCAACGGCTGATTGCTGCTGTCGCGGATTTCGAAATGGAGGTGCGGACCTCCGCTCCCCGTATCACCGGAGTATGCAACGAGCTGCCCTTTTGTGACACGGTGTTCGCCTGATTTAAACCACACATCCACATCGTAGGATTTTTCCCTGATACGTGTGTTGAACAGGATGTCCTCGATTTCCGGTGTAAAACCTGAAAGGTGCGCATAAACAACACTTTGTCCGGAATCGAGATTGATATACATCATTTTTCCGTAACCGAAGGGTGATGTACGGATTCGTGAGATATAGCCGTCGCCGAACGCATACACTTCCTTTCCCGTGACTCCTCCGGAGCGCAGGTCGACGCCATAATGAAACCTGCCGGGTCTCGGTTCTCCGAATGATGATGTAATGCTCGGGGGAGAATCGATGGGCCAGATCAATTCCTCGGCGAAGGGAGAAACAACCGTCGAAATGAGCGCGGCAACGGTAAAAAGGAAAATGGGAAGAATATTTCCGGGAAATCGGTTTCGAGGCAAACAGTATAAGTTTTTACCTATAGAGAGTATGGTCCGGACAGTCATTCTTTTATTTATGTGTGAAGAGGAAAAAACCGAAATGAGTATACGGTACACCCGCCATAATATAACAATGGGGTTTCCGTGGGCAAGTTATTTCATTCTTTATGATGTAAAGAAGAAATGATGTTATGTTTTCGCGAACGGGCAGGTGGTAATTCCACGGCAGCAGATGAACTGTTTGCGGGTATAAATTTTATTTGATTTACCGTCAATAATTCAGTAAATTACTTTATTAACCGTAAAATGGTTTGCAAAAACCTGAAATCAACATATATCGAGGAGCCGCTTTAATGTTAAAAACGCTGAGAACAAACACCAAATCAATTATGATCATTGTATCTGTGTGCTTTGTCGCCATGATGGTTTTTGCGTGGGGTATGGATATTACAGGCAGACGGTCACGGATGCAGACAGGTGTAGTCGGAGTCATAAACGGCCAGAAAATAAGTACCGATACTTACGGCACCATTATTCAGAATCGCCGTCAGAGTCTGGGTGAGCAGCAGCGCTCGGATTACGTGACTGAGCGGAGGCTCCATTCCGAGGTCTGGGAAGAAATTGTGAACCAGACCATCATTGCCCAGGAAATAAAAAAACGTAAAATATCCTTCACCGACCGTGAGCTGCTCAGCTTCATACTCTCCAATCCTCCGCAGGTTGTGTATCAGGTGCCGCTGTTCCAGGAAAACGGCACGTTCAGTATCACCAAATACCAGTCATTTGTCAGTAATCCCGATAACTATAAAAATCCGCAGACTGCCTCGCTCATGCAGTATCTTGAAACCCAGGCAAAATCGACATTACCGTTTCTGAAGTTTCAGGAAATGGTGACCGGTGGCATTCTGATTCCCGATGTCATGGTTCGTGACCGCTGGCTCCAGGAGAACGAGAAACGCACCATCGATTGGGTGTTTATCACTCCCGCCCGTTTCAATAATGCCGTCCTGACTCCCAGCCAGCAGGAACTCGAGGCCTATTACAACGAGCATAAAAAGGATTACGAGCACCAGGAGCTGCGGGCGGTCGATGCAGTATTATTCGAGCTTGTAACGAGCGAACAGGACTCCGCGGATGTGCTGGAGCGTATCAGGATGCTCGCGCAGCGCGCGAAAAGCGGCGAAAACTTTGCCGATCTGGCGAACGGATATTCGGAAGACCCTGGCAACAGGGGAGCTCAGAATACTTCACAGGGCGGCGATCTCGGCTGGTTCGGCAGAGGCATGATGGTGAAGACATTTGAGGATGTTGCATTCGGCCTTAAACCCGGCGAGGTTTCCGATCCCCTGCTCACACAGTTCGGGTATCATATCGTCAAAGTCGATTCTGTTCAGTACAAGGTCGATGCGAAGGGGAAACCCACCAATGAAATCGAAAAGATAAAAGCCGCCCATATTCTTCTTAAAATCGAACCGTCCGCCCGCAGCCGTGAAAAGATGGAAAACGGTGTAAAAGCCTTTTACGATGCGGTAACGACCGGAAAAAAGGATTTTACGCAGCTTGCTCAGGAAACCGGTCTCACCGTTAACCGGTCGCAGCCTTTTAACCGGGATGCAACATATATCAGTAATGTCGGGCCGTTTGCCGAGCTTCTTGCGAAACGGGTGTTCAACTCCAAAAAGGGGGAGATACTTCCCATATACTACACTGATCAGGGAGCTTATGTAGTTCAGGTTGCTGAAATAGTGCCTGCAGGGATTCCCTCCTTCCAGGATGTGATGTCGCGGGTGACGCAGGATGTGCAGCGTAAAAAACGCATGGAACTTGCCGAAGAGGCAATCAATGGCATGTATCAGCGCGTCAAGTCCGGTATGAGCATCGAGGAAGCGGCTATGGCCTCATCAGATTCGACATTGAAATTCACCGCTCGGACCAGTACGCTGACCCGTGTTGAAAACGTGCCCGGACTTGGCAGCATGAGTCCTCTGACTGCCGCTGCTTTTAACCTTAAAACTGTCGGCGAATGTACCGAGCCCGTCAAAACGGACCTGGGAGTCGGCATTGCGGTTTTAAAGGAAAAGCAGCCTGTCGATGAGGCACAATATCAGAGCGAAAAGGAAGAGTTACGCGAACGCATGAAACGTGACAGCCAGGAAAAGGTTCTCACGAGAATCGTCGAAGAGCTCCGTAAAAAAGCCAAGATTGTCGATGACAGATATATGTACTATAATTTGTAACAAGGACTGCACCGGATTATCGTTCGAGCCGGAAAGTTATTGAATCAATAGAAATCCTCTCTTTCACTCCCGCAGGGTGAAGGAGAGGATTTTTTTCGTGATAATTGTATAGGAAACACGGAGAACTGTTATTAATAACTTCTCCGGGTAATTCGTAAAAAAGTTCCGAGAAAACATCCCATTATTATCTACTTTGAATCCCCTTTAAACCCCTTTATTCCACGATTCGCTGCGCTGCATCGTCACAGATCGGATCAAGGTACAAGCTCACATTCATGAATCGATCTGTTTAAAAATATCAGCAAAAATATTCTCATTATTTTCAAATTTTGTGATCTGTATCACATTTTAATCTCAAAAGCCACTATATTAATAACAGTACTATTCATAATATAATCATGGTAATAGGTTTGTTATCGAATTATTGGATAATAATCTGTAATTATATGTACCTCTGTACCACCATGATTTAAATAATTGAAATATTTGACAGGTATATTCATTCAACGGATACAATCATGAAAATGATTATTCTGTTCAACGATAAAAAAGATATTCATCACTGACTCGACAAGTACCCCCTTCGAAGATGTGCTTTTCTTCTCGCATTGGAGGCCGTACGATATAAACTGATAATATTCTCTCAGGGGAGGAGCGCTTTCATGATTACGCTCCTCCTCTTTGCGGAGGATCAAGAATGAAGAAATGTATTGTTGTATTTGTACTGTTCATTTTTTTTTCAGAATTCTTAAATGCCGAATCGCTTTGGACATCATGGCATAAATCTCCGATAGTTCTCTCCATAGCATTCGAGGATGATATTGTCTGGTGCGGGACAGAAAATGAAGGTGTTATTGCCTATAACAAAACAACCGGAACGCAGAGATTGTATACTACCGATGATGGCTTGTTCAGCAACACCGTTACCTGTATTGCTGTTGATCATAATGAAGTAAAATGGTTTGGGACCAATAATGGCCTATCTCGTTTTGATGGTTCTACATGGGATAAATTTATTTCCCAGCCTGTCAGCGATATTGCGATAAGTAATACAGGCGCCTTGTTTGGTCTCACTACCTTAGCAGGTTTGTTTACTATTGACGGTAGTGAATGGAGTACCGTTAAGAAAGGCAATTTCAATTGTATTTTAATAGATGAGAAAGATACAATATGGTTGGGAAGCAAAGAGAGTATGGGGAATAATTATATTCTTCGTATTGACGGTACCGAAGAAACGGTAATAGGTAAGGATACATTTATTCAATACAATCCCATAGAAGACATGGCATATGATTCTATTGGCAACAAAATATGGTATGTTACATCAAAAGGATTCTATACATACAACATCGATTCTGATACCGTTATAAAACCTGATTTGCATACAGTATCATACCAACGTATTGTGATCGATCACAATGGGACCGTTTGGATTGGTAACGATGATGGACTGAAAGAATACCGGGATGGGACTCTTTATGATCACCAGATTGTTACCAGTCCCTATTATGGCAAAGTATGGTCTTTGAATTGTGATAATAACGGTATTATCTGGATTGGGACAAGAGGTGGATTATATAGTATCGATGGTAGTATAGCAGAGAGGCATCTTTCATGTATTTATTCGGATGAGGTTATGTCAATCGTTATCGATAATGAAGGTAAAATCTGGTGCTCACATTCAGATGATTCTTCTACTCTTGTTTCCTGTTTTTATAGGAATATCTGGAATGTTGGTCTGGCAGGACTCGGTGAATTTCTCTGTGTTGACAAAAATGGTACAATATGGAGCCATCGAGGTTCAACTCTATTTAAATACAACGGGGCAGTATCCAAATATAATATAGTATATGAAGGGGTATTCGATGACGGTAGTGATCAATCAGTTGGAGATATACAAAATATTTATATCGATGGCACTATTATCTGGGGTGTTTCATACACTATACCAATGGATTCCGGCAGCGGATTCTGGTGGATTGACATGAGCGATACCGACAACTACAAATATGATGATAAACAGGGATATTACGTCATCCCCGGCCATGCAATATTTAAGGCTGATTGTACTGACTTTGCGGTGGATTCAGCTAAAAATTTCTGGATCGGAACAATATATAACGGGTTGTATAAATATGACGGCACTACTTTAACCCGGTATTCAGAAGCTGAGGGTCTGTCGGGCAATTCTATTAGTTCCGTTGAGGTCGATCGGAATGATAATGTATGGTTTGGTGTTTTACATCCAAGACCGAGAGAAGAAAAAAGTTTCTCGTCTCTATACAGTTTTAATGGCATTACATTTACAGAATATACGGCAGAAAACAGCGGTCTGGAAAAAGCTCAAATTTACAGCTTGGCCTGCGACCACAACAACACTAAATGGATCGGAACCGATGCCGGTGTGGTTCGCTTCGGCGGCGAGACATGGACCACATTCAACACACAGAACAGCGGCCTCTGTGACAATAAAGTCAACGCCATCGCGGTCGAGAAAAACAACACCATCTGGTTCGGCACCGACAACGGCGTTTCGAGGTACACCGGTGAAATGATAACAACCTCGGTGGATGAAAACACAACAATCCCGCAATCGCTGCTCCTCATCCGTTCCTACCCCAACCACTTCAACCCATCGACAACCATCGGGTTCACCCTGCCGGAAGCCGGTTCATCGACCCTCATCATATACAATATAGCCGGGCAGAAAGTGCGCGGGCTTGTTGCGGAGAGTATGACAGCGGGACGGCACACTGCCGTATGGGACGGCAAAGACGACAGCGGAGCTCCGGTCTCGGCGGGCATCTACTTCACCCGGTTGACCTGCGGCAGGCGGACAGCGACGGGGAAAATGGTGATGGTGAAGTGAAACCGTGATACATGGTAAAACACACAAATCATCGTTATCAAACCGACCATGAAAAACCGTCAACCCGGATAATTCAAAAATATCACCCTTAAAAATTCTGCATTTTTTATCCGCGTAAATCAGCCCAATCCGCGCAAATCCGCGTTCCATTTATTCCTGTCTCACGAATCCCCGGAATCCTCGGGAAACACAAGCCGGTGATGTTCCTCGCCGGGACTGGTAAGATTCATCAGCTCACAAATCCCGTCCTCACCGAGCATCATGAACGCGGCATCGCTTCCGAACCAGCGTTCCTGCGACTTTCCACCGGGCTGGAGAGCATATACCGCAGCGGCAAACCGCTTTTCGCTTACAGCCGCCGAGGCCTTGTGGGCACGCAGTGCGCGCTCCCTGAGACCATCGAGAATATGGAGCACTTTCCCCTTTTCCTTTTCCACCGATTCGATAAGCGTCCGGTCGAGTACTCCCAGGCTCTGACCCAGACCGGAGAAACCCTCCGCAATTGAGCGGTCGAGATCGTCGAATCGTTTCTGTATCTTTTCGGGGAAACGTTCCGAGGCATATTCCGACCGTATACGGTCAATGTCTTCGAACAGGAGCGCCAGGGGAATCCCTTCCTTCTGCGAAATCCGCTCGACACGCCGGTCGACCAGGGTGAACGACGCTCTCGGCCAGACAATCGAGCCGTCCACCCCGAAAAATTCATAGAGCGGGGCGGTCTGTTCAAGATATCGACGTTCTCCCGGGCCGCCTATGAGCGCCGCAACCGGAAATACCGCATCCTGGCATACCGGCCGCAGTGCTGCTCCGGGGCTGAACCTTCCCGGTGCCGATTTGAGTATCTCATGGAGCTCCGCAGTCGAAAAAATTCGCTCTCCCGCACGGAAATTCGTCCCGTCATGGAACAGCGGATGGCGTATGCCTTCGAGCTCCATGAACAGGTTGGTCGAACCCTCGGGCTTGCGGAGAGCCTTTCTGCGGTTACGGGAGCTTTCGATCTTTCCGGCTTCTTCGTTGACAAGCGATGCCGATACACGGGGGTTGTCGATCTCGGCGGCCATGATATTCCCGAAAAGCTCTTTGACGCCCTTCCACCGGGGATCGACGAGAATGAGACCGGATGATGCGCACATCCGCGCCATCTGCGCCGCAAAAGCGTCGCTCCACAAAACTCCCGGCCTCCATGATGAACGGATAATCTCAAGGTAACGGTCTGCACGGTCGCCAGGCGGCAGCGTTCCGGCAAGGAGACTGATGGCGCTCTCGATGCCTTCGTCGATGGTAATCTCGCCGACCGGCATGCCTTCGCGATACGGGGAAGGCGTATATTCGGCGCGGAGCACGCTGCCGTCCGGTGTTCTCAGGCCGATACTCCTGACCTCTTCGAAATCGTGGTCGTCCGAGGCTATCCAGAAAAGGGGAAGAACCCGCCTGCCGGTGGCGTCTGAAAGACGTGACGAAAGACACACCGCATGGAGCGCCTTGTAGAGCGTATAGAGCGGACCGCCGAACAATCCTGCCTGCTGTCCCGCAGCAACGAATACCGTTCCGCTGCCGATCGAGTCGACAGCCCCGAGCGTTGAGCTGTCCGCGCCGATGCGCTCATTCTCCCTGCGGAGAATCGCTTTGACCTCATCGAGGGGATAACGGGACTGGTCGATGGTGTTTACCCGGCGCACGAGGGTTTCCCAGCCGGGCGCATCCGCATCGGAGGGAATGACGGCGGGCGGTGGTGTCCGGGGAAAGAAGGTAACCGCATCGACCGCTTTGATCATTGGAATCCCCGCTGTTTGAGGCCGTGAATAATCATTCGCGGAGATGTTTCGCAGTACGGTTCGCCATTTACCGAGCCCAGAATGCCCAAAATGGTAAGCCCCGCATCGCGTAACAGGCCGAGCAGTTCATCGGGGTCATAGAGCCGGACGGATTCCCTGAATTCCTGCGTATGTTCATCACAGCAGAGAACAATGGTCTTCTCGATCCGCCGCGATGCCTTATCGATCCGCCGTTTCTCGGTGATTCTCATCCCTTCCTTTTCCCGTACCGATTCCCCGACAAGTCCCGAAATTACCTGTGGAGGATTGAGATAGTCAATGAGATACCGCCCGCCGGGCTTGAGTATCCGCTCCATGGACCGGATAAATTCCGCGTTTTCTTCGTCGGCAAAATAGCCGAACGATGTGAAGAGATTGAGCACGACATCGAACGACTCCCCGCGGAAAGGTATGTTCCGGGCATCGGCGCAGACATAGAGGGGATATTCACTGTCCGGCGGCCTGCCATCCACGGCGATTCTGAGGAGCGGCATGGAATAGTCCAGCCCGATAACACGGCACCCCGAAAGGACAAGCGGCACATCATGCCGTCCCGGACCGCAGCAGAGGTCGAGAATCAGATCGTTCTCCCCGAGATCGAGAATTTTACGGATTAAAGCAATTTCCTGTTCGGCTTCACGGATGTCACGGTGTTCGTAGACAAGGAGATATTCCTCGCCGAACCACCGCTTGTACCATTCCATCACGATTTCCTCACGCTGACCTTGCATCCCTTTGCCGTCATGAAGTACGATGCGGCGTTTCCTTCGTTCATCGATATCTCGAGGTGACCCGATGAACCGAAGAGGGCGAGCGGCGAACCTTTCGGAACCTCGCTGTAGTGGTCCATGATTTTCTGGAAACGTTCCGGGCCGAAAAAAATCTCAGCGTTCTGTCTGCCGATGAACGATTTGAACGAATGCCGGGAAATATTGGTGATAAGGTTTCCGAACGAGTCGATGGCAATAACCTCGCCGATAAGCACATTGCCTTTGTAGGTGATTTCCGGAAAATCCAGCTTTTTGAGCCGTTCGACAACCGGCCCGACATCGCCGAAATTCTTTCCCGAAGACAGGTGCCCGGCGCACGGTGCATAGACATCACGGCCGTGAAAGGTACTCGATATTTTATCGAGTATAAAGGGCGGGTTAGTGATTTCCCGGATTTCGTTCGGTTTCGTTTTTTCGAGAACCATGGCGAAAATCCCATTATCGGGGCCGATGAAAATAGAACGGTCGGTTTTCAGCGCGACATTCTTCCGCTGACCACCGACCTCGGGATCGACAACGGCCACATGCACGGTGCCCGCAGGAAAGTATTCGAACACCCGTGCGAGTGTAAATGCAGCATCGATGATATCGTGAGGAGCGATATCGTGGGTAATATCGATGACGGTGACATTCGGATTCGAGCTGTACAGCACTCCCTTCATGATACCCGCATAAGGGTCTCTCGTTCCAAAATCCGTGGTGAGTGTTACAAGCCCCGACATGATCATTATTTTGTCCTCATGGTGAAGATACCGTCCCAGTCGTCCGCAGGAGGATTATCGAGATATTCGGTGCACCGTTCGAGATATACTTTTGAGGGCCCGTCCTCGGAATCGACGGCAAGAGCTTCTTTAAAGAGGTTGATGCCATCCTGCCACCGGCGCTCTTTGTAGGCAACGATTCCGCTGTTATAGGCATCGATCACCCGCTGTTTCGTTTCATCGATCCCTTCGGATTTTCTGGCGATAATCTCGTGGACTTTGACTCCCTCGGTTTTTCCTTTTACCCGGATGAGATCGAGCTCGCGGGTTATAATTTCGTTTTCTGCCATCTTTCGTGTCGCTTCGCTGCACATTATATAGGTGCTGTACACCTTGTTCGCCCCCTCGAGCCGTGAGCTCAGGTTGACGTTATCGCCCATGACGGTATAATCGAAAATCTCACGCGAACCCATGTTCCCGACAACCATCACTCCCGAATTGATACCGACACGGGCACGGAGTTCAGCCCGCCCTTCCTCTTTCAGTTTTTTACGCATTTCGACAAGCTTCTTCTGCATCTCGATGGCGGCAAAACACGCCTTGACCGCATGATCATCGTCGGGGAGCGGCGCCCCGAACTCTGCCATGATGGCGTCGCCCTCATACTTGTCTATGATGCCGTCGTACTGCAGAACGATATCGGTCATCGCGGTGAGATATTCGTTGAGAAGCTCGACGAGCTGTGTCGGGGTAAGACTTTCCGATATGGTGGTGAATCCGGCCACATCACTGAAAATAACCGTCATGATCCGTTCCTCGCCTCCGAGCGTGAGCATGCCCGGGTCTTTCAGGAG
This sequence comes from bacterium, assembly GCA_021372535.1. Lineage (NCBI taxonomy): Bacteria > bacterium. Next base: position 8,481 of record JAJFUH010000220.1, on the reverse strand, counting down.
CTCGCTGACAACCTTTCCGGGAACGTAATGGGCAAATGCGCCGCGGATCATGGCTTTCTGGCGGCGCTCTGTCAGGAAGTTGTATGTCACGGCGCTCAGGTACATGAGAACCACCGTGGCAAAGGAAGGCGCCACGATGGGAATAATGAGCCTGTTGAAAATAAAGAGCAATAAGGCTGCTCCGGAAAAAAGAATGATGAGCAGGAGGGAGAGAAACAGCGCGGTGAATCCTCTGAAACGAAAGTTTATAAACGCGGTGATAATTGCCATGATTATGATAAGAAGCACACTCTGCCAGTACTTGAGCGGTATAAGAAAACGGTTGTCGATAATCGTCGAGGCGATGTTCTTGTGAATATGGACACCGTACATGGGAAGCTCGGATGAGCTGAACAGTTTTGTGCCCAGGTAAAACGGGGTTGATTCCCAGTCCTTCGATTCGGGGAAATTGGCGCCCACGAGGACGACCTTATCTTGGAACACCCCGGATTGCATAAGCGCTTTAATACCCGTATCGCTCTCATTGTCGAGCACCTGTTCGTACGAAATATATCCGTTACTGTTGGCGTAATTCTGTTCATCCATACAATAGTTTATGTACATGGAATTGCCACTGTCGAGGGGAATGATTCTGTCGCCGACATGGACGAGATGTTTATCGGTGTCGATCCATGCTGTGTCGGCATCCATGGCGAACATGGCGGCTTTGAGGGCGAAGGAATACTGCCATTCCATCTTCGGATCGGTGTCATCCTGCAGGAGCTGGGCGCGCCGTACGAACTTGTCCGAATCGAGCACCATGTCGACAAATGCCAGCTGCCGCGGAAACTGAAACATCTCGATCGGAAGGGGAGGTTCGCCGACCGAAGTGGTAGTGGCTTTCCCGGTTTTCACCTTCTGCTTGCGCGCAATTATGGTATTGGGGTACATGAACAGGGCGTCCATAAGCATCGAGTCAACGGCGGACGGTGCCGCTTCGAGACTCATGGTATAGTTATCGGTAGTCTTTTTCCCCGTATAGGTGAGAAACAGAATATCGAACAGTACCGCCTTCGCGCCGGCATTATAGAGGTTCTCGATCAGTTTCACGTGATAGTTGCGGGGAGGCACACCGATGAGTCCCAGAAGATCGAGCGTCTGGGGATCGATGCCGACAATGACAACTTTATCGGTATAGTCCTCGATTCCCCGTATACGGAATCGCATGTCATAGGTGGTGTATTCCGTTTTTGCAAAAAACTCAAGCCGGTCCAGAAGAATAACAACAACAATAGTACCCAGACATATCAGAATGTACGCAAGATACGTCACGAAATTTTCTTTTTTCGAAGCCATGGCGTCAGTCTTTCGTTTATGGGTGATCTGTCATTGTTCCACAAACCCGCACTATCAGTAAAGTACACGTGTAAATGCTTCCTGTCAAGGATGTTGGATGTTCATGAGCATTAAAAATGCAGGGCAGACGGAAATATTGGGAAAAACTGCCGGGATATCAGGCCGTCCGATGATAAAAAAAGCTCTTGTATAGCTGTCAAAGACATGTAAATCGGCACAACGTGCTGACTGACGAAAGTATTATCCTGCAGACGGTATTCTTATCCGGATTTTTAAGCTTGCTTTTGGGTTCCAAAGGTTTTTTATTATGGTATGGAAAATATATGGATTATTATATGTTTCATATGTAATTATTTTTTGTTGTAAATGTATGTTTTAAACTAAGAAAGGTGACAGGTGTCGAACATGGGCAGAGAAGACGAAATCATTTCCAAACGTGAAATCCCCTACCCCTATTCAATCGATCCCGACGAGTTGATCGAACGTTATGAAAAATGTTATGTTGCGGCAATTCACGATGTTTTGAGCAATAAATCTCTCAAAGGAAATCTCGGGCTGCCAGCCATGTGGCTTGGTCCCGAAATCAAGTGCAGAACGAAGGAAATGGGCCGAAGCGTAGTCGCGGGATTTGCTTTCACAATCCAGTGGCTTAAGGACCCGAGCCCGGACGAACGAACTTTACCCGCCGAGAAGATGCTCAGCTCATACTTCAGGAATGCCATTCTCGTTGTCGATACCGGAGGAGACCCGGAGGCCGGTTATCTTGGTGAGCTCAATACGAATGCCATGATGCGGAATGGCGTGAGAGCATCGGTCATTGACGGCGGCGCAAAGGATACCGGTTTCGTGAAACTCATGGATTTCCCCGTGTTCTGCAAGTTTTCGAGTCCCGTTGACGCTTACGGCAACAACCGTCTCCGCGGCTGGCATCTCCCCATTCTGATCAACGGAGTAAAAATCGAGCCGATGGATGTGATAGTCGGGGACAGCGACGGCGTCATTGTCGTGCCGAAAGCCGTTGCCGAGGAAGTGATTGTCAAGCTCGAAGCCCGGAGAGATTTTGAGACGAGTATCCGCGAGCTCATCAAATCAGGCATGACACCGGAGGAAGCCGCGAAAAAAATGGGCGCCCAGCAGCTGTAAAATACCGCTGATTAATTCAGACTGACTGCCCGGTTCACGGGAGGTTTTACATCTGCATAACTGTTTCCCCCTTTCATCCGGCGAATGGAGATCGGGTTATTTTCCGTGTCTGTAAATGATAAAAAGTGGAAGGGGTATACAGTTTTCTTATACGGCGGTTTCTGCCCTTTGGGTTGAGCCGCCGTTTTTTATTGAACAACTGGTCAGAAAAATGTATTTTACTTCGATACTCGAATACATTCACCGTACATCATCATGAGGTTTACGGATGGCAGACACAACCAACACATTTCAGCACCTCATTGAAAACACGGACACGTTTGTCATAACCTGCGAACATATTCCCGGCAGGGTATCGCGCGACAAAAAGCTCGATGAAATAATCGCATTTGCAGGGAAATGCCATGAATCGGGGCTCGTGCATGCCCTGACCCTCACCGATAATCCCGGCGGGGCACCAGCCATCTTTCCTGATTTCCTTGCTGCGGAGATCGAAAAGACCGGCATTCCGGTTATCGTCCACTTCAGCGCCAAAGACATGAACCGCAACTTGGTCGAGTCGAGAGCGCTCGCCCTCGACCGCATGGGTATCAGGAACGTGCTCGTCATGAGCGGCGACTACCAGGCTCTGGGTCAGGCCGGTCTTCCCATGCCGGTGTTCGATAACGATCCCATCCACATTCTGACAATGCTCACCCTCATGAACAAGGGCTGGCGTGTTGCATTCCCCGACCGCTCGCTCGAAGAGTGTCCCAGAACGGACTTTTTCCACGGCGCCGTTGTGTCTCCGTTCAAGTTCACCGAGCCGGGGATTCTGCTCCAGTTTTACAAAATGGAGATGAAAGCCCGTGCCGGTGCCCGCTATTTCGTTACCCAGCTCGGATTCGATGCGGCCAAGCTCCGGGACCTGAAATCGTACCGTGAAACGCACAACATCAAACTGCCCGTCCTCGGCAGTGTGTTCATTCTCAGAAAGGGTGCTGCCGGAGCCATGCACCGCGGCGAGATTCCCGGCTCTTTCATCACGGACGAGTTCTGGAATGTCATCTGTAAAGAGGCCGAAGAGAGCGACAAGGGCCGCGCCGCCTCGCTCGAACGAGCTGCGATGCACGTGGCGGTGCTCATGGGTCTCGGATACCGCGGGGCTCACATCGAGGCGATGATCCTCAAGTTCGACATGGTCGAAACCATCCTCGGCCGGGCGAACGAACTGAAACCGCAGTGGGAGGAGTGCGCCGAAAAACTCGCATTCGCACCCGGAGGCTCTTTCTACCTCGGAAAAACCGGCGCCACTGCGCGTTCAAAAGCGACGGGAAAACTCAGGAGCGGCTGGCCGGTCTATCTGGTCATGCGCATGCTCCACAAGCTCCTGTTCACCAAAACCGGCGGATTGAGCGGTCTCATGCGCGCAGTCTCACGGGTGCTCGACCGGGTCAAACCGCTCGGTTTCCTTTCACATCTGGCAGAATGGATAACGAAAATCGCTCTGTTCGACTGCCGTGACTGCGGCGACTGCGCCCTCCCCGAACTCCAGTTCCTCTGTCCGCAGTCCCAGTGCCCAAAGCAGGAGCGGAATGGCCCCTGCGGCGGGTCGAGGCTCGATGCATGCGAGGTCTACCCCGACCGTCCCTGTGTCTGGAACCGTGTGTACACGAGGGCGAAAGCCTACAACGAGCTGGAAGGCCTCCGCACAACCATCATCGGCCCGCGCGACTGGAAACTCCAGAAAACATCCGGCTGGGTGAACTTTCACCTCAATTACGATCACACGGGTTATGATTATACGGAGTTTTTTAACGCGCCGGAACGGAAAACAGATTAGACATCGAGCACGAGACCGTCGTACGATGTGACAATCGACAGCCCGTTGCCGGGGAATTCATGCTCACGATTCTTGAGGTATTTCCGGGCATCGAGGTAGGATTTGGCAATCTGTGTATCGTTGCTTTCGGGGTCGTGGTGAAAGAGGACGAGCTTACCGACCGAGGCGCTCAGAGCCAGATCGACTCCGATAACCGCGGTCGAGTGACCGTAATTCTCTTTTTCAACGGTCTGTTCGAGCGTTGCATACATCGCATCGAAAATCAGCACATCGGAGTCTCTGAAAAAGTCAACATATCCGTCCAATCCCTCATTGTTGGGGTCGTTGTATTCGCCGTCCGTGGCGAAAACCAGGCACCTGTTCCCCGCATTAATACGGTATGCATACGAGCCGCCGGGGTGATGAAGCCCTTTGTTGGAGACGGTGAATGCGCCCACGGTCACTTTCTCGCCGCTCGAAAGCTGATGAAACGTGACGGAGGAGCTCATCTCATCCATCGTTATGGGAAAATGGATACGATCCATCTGCTGCCCGAAACGCTCCTTGAGGCCGGGATGCACACCATAGATATGGATATCGGCGCGGCCTGCTAAAGCCGGAGCGAAAAAGGGGAATCCCATGATGTGATCCCAGTGGGTATGCGTCTGGAAAATGTCGATACGGCTGCCAGGGGTAAAACCGCTTTTCATCATGCTGTGGCCGAGAACTCTCATTCCCGAGCCGCAGTCGAATATGAGGTGCTCGTCACCCTCGGTAACCTCGATACAGGGCGTGTTTCCGCCGAAGGTCATTGCATGGGGAAGAGCACTGTTGTCGAGATATTCATCAACAGCCATTTCATCACTGAGGTCGATATCACGGGCGTTCATGAGCAGGCGTTTTGCTTTTATTCTGAACTCCGCTGTATCCATCGGTGTCGGGAGCGAGCCTCGTGTTCCCCAGAATGTTACCCTCATGCAGCCTCCCCTTCGAGAGTTTGGGCAAGTATCAGCATACGGTCGTGATTAATATCAAACTGCTCCCCGTTAAATCCGCCAAAAACAGCTTTTATTCTGAATCCGGCTGCCTCAAGGAGCATTGCGAGTTCCGTATATGAATAGAGACGTATGGAGTGATGATAACTTCTTTTCCTGTGTTTGTCAATAACTGTCACATCAATTTCGGAACGATTCAGCACCGGATCGAACCACTTGTTCTCAAGAATGACCGCATCACCGTGCTCAAACCACTCTTTCCGCGTATTGAACCGTAATACGAAGTCACGGTTGACGAGATCGATGAGAAACAGACCCCCCGGCTTGAGCGCTTCGGCAATCGAGGCCAGCATGGTATAATTGTCGCGCTCCTCTTTAAAATATCCGAAAGAATTGAACATATTGATAATGCAGTCGAATTCATGACGGAACGGCAGCGCTCTGGTGTCACAGCGGACGAGACGGGGTCCGCCCGTCATCCATGCTTTCAGATTGTTCCGTTCATGTTTGTCCGTTTCCCCCACAGCCTTCCTGAAACGGCGTTTCAATTCCCGGAGCATGTATTCGGATAAATCACAGCCCACTACGGGAATGCCGCGTCCCGCAAGCGGCAGGAGATGACGGCCATATCCGCAGCCGGCATCCAGAAGACGTGTTCTCCGGCCAAGGTTCAAGACCTCACAGAGAAACTCGACCTCACGGGCGGTATGCTCCTGTATATCGATAAGGAGATAATCGGGTCCGAAATAATCCTCATACCAGGGTTTTTTGCTGACACGGGACATGGCTGTTTTCTGATAAATAGATACATCCGGATTAAAAGGGCAACAAAAAATATTTAAGAGTTACGCTTAAAAAAACCGGGTGCTTTTATTGCACCCGGGATGTTTATGAAATAAATAATTCGGCTATCTGGACTGCATTGAGAGCGGCGCCTTTCCGCAGGTTATCGGAAACAATCCACATATCGAGCGCACGCTCGTGGGAGATATCCTCCCGGATTCTCCCTACGAAAGTCGCATCCTTGCCTTCCGCTTCACATGCAAGCGGGTATACCTGATTGACCGGATCATCCATTACGGTGACACCCGGCGCTTTTTTAAGGATCGCTATCGCCTCGTTCCTCGTGAGCTTGCGTTCGGTTTCGATATTAACGGACTCCGAATGGCCCGTAAAAACAGGCACGCGAACAGTTGTTGCGGTGACCGCTATCGTCGGGTCCATCATGATCTTTCTGGTCTCGTTGACCATCTTCATTTCTTCTTCGGAGTAAAAGTTACTACCGAAGGCGTTTTTCTGAGGAATCTGGGGAATACAGTTAAACGCGATCCTGTGAGGAAAAACCGAACGTTCGGGAGCCACGCCGTCAAGAACAGCTCTCGACTGGTTTTCGAGCTCTTTTATCGCTGCAATACCGGCGCCGGAGACAGCCTGATAGGTCGAAACCACAATCCGCAGTATCCGTGCGACATCATGGAGCGGCTTCAGCACAACCACCATCTGTATCGTCGAACAGTTGGGATTTGCGATAATTCCGTGATGTTTGAATGCCTCGTGCGGATTGACTTCCGGAACCACGAGGGGAACATCCTTGTCCATCCTGAAAGCGCTCGTATTGTCGATGATGAGCGCTCCGGCTTTTATCGCCGAGGGAACGTACCACTTCGACACCGAGCCTCCCGGAGAGCTCAGCACGAGCTCGCCCTTCTCGAATGAATCGAGCGCAAGCTCCTCGACCTCGATATCGTTGCCCCTGAATGACAGGGTTTTACCCACACTTCTCGATGACGCCAGCAGACGAATCCTGTCAACCGGGAAGTTCCGTTCCTCCAGTATCTTCAGCATCGTGCGGCCAACATTCCCCGTGGCGCCGGCCACACATACATTAAATCCCATTCTGTGTACTCCTGTGTTTCACTGTGCTCTATTGAGAGGGCGATGAAAAAGTGTCTTTTTCATGAGCCCGATAACGAAATATGTCATCCGTTTAATGTCAAGTGCATGTAAATCGGTACTCTGTGCCGACCTTTGACAACTTTTATCCATGGTCACGGTACACTTTCACCACATTTCTAAAGGATAAAAGATTTTTGCGGAACCGGCCCCGTTTATGAATAAACCTGAAGCGGCACTTTCACAGGTTTTCACTCCGGCAGCCGGCCGGTGATGAGTGCGGATTATCCCCCGAGCTCGAATGCGTCGTGGAGGGCCCGTACGGCATCTCCTGCCCTGTCTTTGGAGACAACAACCGATATCTTGATTTCCGATGTGCTGATCATTTCGATGTTGATATCATGATCGGCGAGCGCCTGGAACAACTTCATTGCAACTCCTGCATGAGAGCGCATTCCGACACCGACTACGCTGATTTTGGCGATATCTTCATTGCAGGTGACCTCTTCCGCTCCGATGCTGTTTTTTATCAGTTCAGCCAGCGCATTGGTCTTTTCGATATCCTCGGTGGATACGGTGAACGACAGATCGGTAAACCCGTCGGCGCCGATATTTTGAATAATCATGTCAACATTGATACCCTTTTCCGCCAGCATTGTAAAAATTCCGGCGGCGACACCCGGCTTATCCGGAACGTGCCATACGGTGAACTTGGCTTCATCAAGGTTGTGTGCTATACCCCGTACAAGCACCTGTTCCATTGAACTATCCTCCTCCTTTATTATAGTACCAGGAATTTCATCGTGGGCAAGAGCCACCAAAAGCCTGACGCCGTATTTATTTGCAAGCTCGACAGACCGTGTCTGGAGTACTTTTGCTCCCATGCTTGCCAGTTCCAGCATGGCCTCATAACATATGATATCGAGTTTCCGTGCATTGGGTACGATTCGGGGGTCAGCGGTATAAACGCCATCCACATCCGTGTAAATTTCACAGATTTCCGCTTTGAGCGCATACGCCAGTGCAACAGCGGTGGTGTCCGAGCCTCCCCTGCCGAGCGTGGTGATCTCGTTGTCATCTCCGATACCCTGGAATCCCGCGACAATAACTATCCGGCCCTTTTCCAGTTCCTCCTTGACACGGGTAGCCTTGATATCCGTGATACGGGCCCGACGGTGGGAAGAATCGGTGATAATCTCGGCCTGCGGTCCGGTAAGCGAAATGGCATCGTATCCCATCGCCTGTATCGCCATCGAAAGCACCGCCATCGATATCTGTTCCCCGCTCGACATGAGCATGTCCATTTCACGGTCG
>JAJFUH010000219.1 GCA_021372535.1 bacterium | reverse complement strand
CCTTCGGCTCGCTCGAACAGCACCCATTCTTTTTCCGAAAACCGGTTGTGACCGCGGGGCTTTTCAACGGGTTTATAAAATCACAGGCGTTGATGTTCTATATTCTATTTGTAAACAATGTATTACAATTCATTTCAATGTGGTATTTGGGGTCGCCAGCAAACCGTATTCAGCTTACGCATGGAATCAATACAACGTTTTTTATCTTCACTTAAACGTGAATAACCGCTATATTTATGTATCCATTGTGCAGATGATGTAAAATCCACACCGGATGATTACCTGTGAAAAGCATATTTGAACGCATACGGTGCGAAGATGTGGACTGCCCCGAACGTGCAGAGTGCTGTACGACAGTCCGCTGGCGTATCTCAGAACATGAGTATCACGACGCCACCTTCCGCGAATGGTGGCTCCTCCATGAGGGCGCCCGCCTGTACGAGGAGGACGGCGTTCGTTACATTCAGTGGCCCATGCGCTGCAGGTATGTTTCGGAGGATGGTCTCAGGTGCATGAATTATGACAACAGACCGGAAAACTGCCGACGGTATGTATGCCAGCGTATGGCGGAAACCGGTTCAGGGAAAGAGGAGTAGATTGTGGAAGAGATAACGGTATTCCGCACCTGGGATGAACCGACCGCGGACATGGCGGTTGGTCTTCTCCGTGCTGAGGGATTGAATGCCACCAAACTGGCCGATGTTCCACGGTCGGTCTATCCGTTCACCATGGACGGTCTCGGGGAGATCGAGATACGTGTCCCCGAAAACGAGGCGGATCAGGCGCTGGAGATAATCGCGGCGCGTTTTTCGGAAGACCCATCCTCGTCGCTTTCGGAATCGGACGAATTTCCCGAAGAATAAAGCTTTCGGCGGTTTTCTCCGGATAATGCTCCCCCAAGATCATGCAATGTAAAAACCGCTTGACAAATCACCCGCTTTTTAATATCATTATTCCTACTGAAATAGTAATAATTAAGACCGGTTATCTGAAAAGTGTTTTGTGGCACCGTTACTTACGGTGTATTGTTTCGGAGAAAGATGCCGAAACGAGTTCGGTATGACAGGTGTTCTGAACTCGTTTCAGGATATTTTTCCCTTTCATTATGCAGTTAGTATGTGTGTTGTATGTATTACTGGTGCTTTTCAATCGATTGGTATGTGGATTATCTGAAATATAAAAAATACTGGATATCCCTTTTGATAAGCATGGGAAACGTTTTAGTCAGAAATATATGATTTCTTCGACACTATGTGATCCCCCCTGCCTGCGGCATCCCCCCTTGTTAAGGGAGGAAAAAACGGACAGGGGAATGGGTTGGTTCCCCCTTTGTTTTGTAAGGGAGACACGGCGAAGCCGAGTGGGATTAATGATGTCAGCTGGCTTAGCTGGATAACCGGATAACACTATTATGCATGGTGCATTAATTCTGTTTTTTAAAGGGTAAAAAAGAGGAAAAGATGAAGCTTTCGACAAAAGGACGATATGGCGCACGGGCCGCACTCGAGCTGGCGCTCAGGTATGGCGAGGGAGTAGTCATGGTTCGCCAGATCGCCGAGAGCCAGGACATATCGGTACGGTACCTCGAACACATACTGAACGCACTCCGCGCCGCGGGAATTGTCAAGAGTACCCGTGGAGCCCAGGGCGGCTACGAGCTCGCAAAGCAGCCATCGGATATTACGCTCGGTGAGATCGTACGCGCTCTCGAGGGTCCCATGGACATTGTCTCGTGCACAGGCGACAGGGACTGCGGGAGAATCCCGGAATGCATCATGTGCGACATCTGGACCGAGGTCAAACTCGCCATCGATGGTGTACTCGATGAACTGACACTCGCGGAGATGGTCAGAAGACACCACGAGCTCAATAGAAAAAGGGCGTATGAATATATCATCTGAAGTATACTGAAAGGACAAAATCATGGATGAACATTTTAAGGGTTTCGGAACCAGGGCTGTCCATGCCGGGCATACGCCCGACAGCACCACACATGCGCGCGCGGTTCCCATTTATCAGACTACATCGTTTCTTTTTGACGATACACAGCATGCGGCGGACCTGTTCGCGCTGAGACAATTCGGGAATATCTATACCCGCATCATGAACCCGACTTCGGATGCGCTCGAACAGCGGATTGCCTCGCTCGAAGGGGGAGTGGGAGCCCTTGCGGTCGCGTCGGGTCAGGCAGCGGAAACCATAGCGCTCCTTACCCTTGCCGGAGCGGGCGACGAGATCGTATCATCCACCGACCTGTACGGCGGGACGGTGAGCCTGTTCACCCACACATTCAGCAAACTGGGCATAAAAGTGACCTATGTTCCGCCCAACGATTTCGATGCATGGGAACGGGCTGTGACCGATAAAACGAAGGCGTTTTATACCGAAACCATCGGCAATCCGAAACTCGAAATCTGCGATATCGAAAAGATTACTGCAATCGGGCGCCGTCACGGTATACCGCTCGTAGTGGACAGCACTTTCACCACGCCATATCTTGAACGGCCGTTCGAATTCGGCACAGCGGTCGTGGTTCATTCGGCAACGAAATTCATCGGCGGCCACGGCACATCCATAGGCGGCCTGATTGTCGATTCGGGGACGTTCGACTGGGCCGGCTCCGGCCGGTTTCCGTCGTTTGTCCAGCCCGATCCCGCTTACCATGGCTTGAAGTTTGTGGAAACCTTCGGAAATCTGGCGTTTATCATCAGGGCACGGGTTATCGGACTCCGTGATATGGGCCCGGCGCTGAGCCCGTTCAACTCGTGGATGTTTCTTCAGGGGCTCGAAACACTTCACCTCAGGATGGAACGTCACTCCGAAAATGCGCTGAAGGTGGCGCGGTTCCTCGAAGGGCATTCCTGCGTGACATGGGTGCGGTATCCCGGGCTCGAATCATCGCCGACATACCATCTCAGGGACAAGTATCTTTCCAACGGCCAGGGCGCGCTCATCGGGTTCGGTATAAGGGGCGGAAAGCAGTCAGCGGTGAAGTTTATCGAGGGAGTCAGGCTGTTCAGTCATCTTGCCAACATCGGCGACGCAAAAAGCCTCGTGATCCATCCCGCGACTACAACGCACGAGCAGCTCACGGAAGAAGAACAGCTCGCGGCCGGAGTGACTCCGGATTTCATTCGCCTGAGCATCGGTATCGAGGATGTCGACGATATCATCGGCGATCTTGACCGTGCGCTCACGATGAGTGTCGGTTGTACGTGATGAGCAATTCTCTCGATTGGTGAAGCCGTCCTGTCGAACGATGGGCATGTGAGTGATGAAATGCTGTATGTGAGGAGCTGACCGGTTCATGGAAAAGAATTCAGTCGGACTTGTGAAGGAGCAGAAATTTTCTTTCGGTTCCGCCGATAATCCCATGACGCTCGAATCGGGCGAAACCCTCGGCCCGGTAGATATCGTATACGAAACCTACGGGGAGCCGAACGCCGACCGTTCGAACGCCATCCTCATTCTCCATGCCCTGTCAGGCGACGCCCATGCTGCGGGATACCATCAGCCCCGTGACCGCCGGACGGGGTGGTGGGACGGCATGATCGGGCCGGGAAAAGGATTCGATACCCGGAAATACTGGGTTATCTGCTCGAACATCATCGGCGGATGCAAAGGATCGACCGGGCCGGGATCGAGGAATCCCGCGACCGGAAAACCGTACGGCCTCGATTTTCCCATTATCACGATCGGTGACATGGTGGATGCCCAGAAGCGGCTTATCGACCATCTCGGCATCACGAAGCTCTATTCGATGGCAGGCGGATCGATGGGCGGTTTCCAGGTGCTCGAGTGGACGCTCCGGTATCCCGGGATGGTCAGGTCGGCGATTCCCGTTGCATCCTGTGCACAGCTTTCCGCGCAGGGGATAGCGTTCAACGCCGTCGGCCGTCACGCCATCACGAGCGATCCGGACTGGATGGGAGGTCACTACTATGGCACTCCGGGGCCGCTGCACGGTCTTGCAATCGCACGCATGGTGGGACATATAACATACCTGTCGGAACTGAGCATGGATTCTAAATTCGGGCGGCGTCTCCAGTCGGGCGACCGTTTCAGCTACGATTTCACCACCGAATTCGCTGTCGAATCGTACCTCAATTACCAGGGACACCGGTTCACCGAGCGTTTCGACGCCAACAGCTACCTCTATATCACCAAAGCCATGGACTATTTCGATATTTCAAGAAGTTACGGTCCTCTTACACGGGCTTTCGCCGATGTGCTTGCGAAATATCTCTTTGTGTCCTACAGCTCGGACTGGCTGTTCACGACCGAGCAGTCAAGAGAGATTGTCCGGGCGCTCCTTGCGAATGACAAGGATGTATCTTTTATCGAAATCGATTCCTCCTACGGTCATGATGCTTTTCTCATCGAAGAGGAGCAGCTAACGAGAATAGTCACGGCGTTTCTGGACAGTGTCGCCAAATGAATGAATGGAATATCCTTGAATAACAACCACATAGACAGGCTCACACGGGCTGACCGCGACATCATAGGGGCAATCGTTCCCGAGGGGGCTCATGTGCTCGATCTCGGGTGCGGCGACGGTGGTCTGCTTGCCGAGCTTACGGATAAAAAGGGCGTTGCAGGCCGTGGTGTCGACATCAACTGGCAGAGCCTTATCAACGCCATGGAGCGGGGGCTTTCTGTGTACCACGGCAACCTGGACGAGGGGCTTGCGGATTTTCCCGATAACGCGTACGATTATGTGATTCTCAACCAGACGCTCCAGGTCATTACGAAGCCGCGGACGGTGATAAAGGAGATGCTCCGTGTCGGAAAGTGCGGCATCGTGGGATTTCCCAACTTCGGGCACTGGCATCTTCGGCTCAGCCTTCTTCTGCGGGGACGGATGCCGAAATCCCGGAGGCTTCCGTTCGAATGGCACGACACGCCGAACATACATCAACTCACGATAAAAGACTTCAAGGATTTCTGCAGGGAAGAGGATATTTCGATTATCAGGGAAGAGTATTTCATGCTCGGGAAATGGCGGTGGTCGACGCTGGTCAATCCGCTGGCGAATGTGCTTGCCCTGACCGGCATGTTCGTGATCACCCGCACGCGGTAAGAATCCGAACGTATTTTCGCGGATTTGTTTTTATATATCTGACCGATGTAACATTGTAGGGATCATTCATTAATTACCCATAATCCGTGTCTTTGTGGTAAAAAATTTTCATGAGTAATCCGGAATAACATCTGTATGAAAGATGAAAAAGACCAGTATATGTCCATATTTTGAGAGGACATGTGTTCGGACAGAAAAGGAGTATCATAATGATTTATAAGGATATAACACAGACAATCGGCAACACACCGCTCGTGATGCTCAACCGTATGGCTGTTCCCGACGCACGGGTCGCGGTCAAGCTCGAATCGTTCAATCCCCTCTCTTCGGTGAAAGACAGAATCGGTCTCAACATGATAGTCGCGGCCGAGCAGGCGGGGAAAATCGGCCCCGGCAGCGTGCTGGTTGAGCCGACATCGGGAAACACCGGTATCGCGCTCGCGTTTGTCTGCGCTTCACGGGGGTATCGGCTGATACTGACCATGCCCGAGAGCATGAGTCTCGAACGGCGGAAGCTTCTGGCGTTTTTAGGCGCTGAGCTCGTGCTCACTCCTGCGGCCGAGGGTATGAAAGGCGCGATCGGCAAGGCGGAGGAGATAGTCGGAACCACAAAAAATGCCCTTATGCTCAACCAGTTCGGCAATCCCGCGAACCCCGAAATTCACCGCATCACCACAGCCGAGGAAATCTGGAAGGATACGGATGGCGGTGTGGATGTGTTTGTTGCGGGTGTGGGAACCGGCGGCACGGTTACCGGCATCGGCGAAGTTCTCAAGAAAAAAAAGCCCTCGCTCCGGGTCATAGCGGTAGAGCCCTCGGCCTCGCCGGTGCTTTCGGGCGGGAAACCAGGATCGCATAAAATCCAGGGCATCGGCGCCGGATTTGTACCGGATGTGCTCAACAGGGAAATCCTCGATGAAATTGTCATGGTTACCAACGAGGATGCCATGGAAACATCACGCCGTCTTGCCCGCGAGGAGGGCATCCTCGTCGGAATAAGCGCCGGGGCGAATGTGTGGGCGGCGCTCAGGGTGGCGGAACGCCCGGAGAACCACGGCAAACTCATCATAACCATCGGATGCGACACGGGCGAGCGGTATCTGTCGACCGAACTCTTTGCACAGGTGAGCGCATGATGAGCTCCATGAGCTGAGAAATGACCGAATAGTACAATAGCGACAATGACGTCATTATGACACTATGGTGACGGCAATATTTTATCAACTGAGTTGTCGCTGTCAGCTTGATCGGGAACCCTGAAACAGGCGTGTGTGAAGTGGATTCTGCAGGAATATTCGCACGGAAACCATTTTAGTTTTCAGTTTTCCACCCTGTTATTAAGTATTCTATATGATGAGAGGTGTATCAGACTGTGAAAGAAAAAATAATCTGCCCCGTATGCGGACATATCATAGAGCGTCACAAGAACCCGTTTCCGACTGTTGACGTCATCATCGAAATTGACGGCAAAGTGCTCCTGATCAGACGCAAAAATCCACCGTCCGGCTGGGCGCTCCCCGGCGGGTTTATCGAGTACGGCGAATCGGCGGAAGAAGCTGCTGTCCGTGAAATAAAAGAAGAAACGGGGATAAGTATCATCGGTCTCAGGCAGTTCCGCTGCTATTCCGACCCGGGCCGTGACCCGCGCTTTCACACCATCACCGTGGTGTTCGGAGCAGCGAGCACGGAAACACCGGTTGCGGGAGACGATGCCGCAGAGACCGGACTGTTCGACCCGGACCACCTTCCATCACCCCTCGCGTTCGACCACGGAATCATTCTGCACGATTATTTTTCGGAACGCCGTTAGATTTCATAAACGCTTACAGGCATGAGAATAGAACGTAGATTATCGCGGATGAAGCGGATTATCATGGATTACCTTTGTAAAAAAGGGGCAATTTATAAATACACCCCTTTGAACCTCTACAACACGGTTAACCCTGAAAATAGTATAATAAAAATAATAATATAGCGGGTACGAACATAATTGCTGAACCACCAATGATCAATGACAGCGAATCCTTTTTCTTCCCATTCCTGAAAGTAATGAATCCAATCGGTAATAACAGTAGTAAGAGAATCATAAATTTACTGTAGTGCATTCTGCACCTCCTCAATTTGCTGTCACGCGCCGCCCTGTGGAGCTCCCGATCCCTGACGGGCGACGAAGCCCAGTGTCTGCAGGCCGGTGGCGGACGGTGTCCCGGCGATCTGGGCGAGGTAGGTCTCGCCAAGCTTCTCGATGTGGTCGTTCACATTGTCGAAGTAGTTGAAGTGTATCTGTTCTTCGTCGATGACCGCTTCGAAGATTTTCAGGCTCGTGCTGTCGCCGTTCTCCCTGCATACGAGCAGGTACTGGTTGTACGTGTCGATCGTGTCGTCCTCGAGCTGGGCGTCAAAAGCGAAGACAGTCCGGATTTCCTGGCCTTTTACTGCTTTTGCTGTCGGATCGATGGTCGGCTCGCCTCCGAGCTCTTTGATCCGTTCGGCGAACATCTCCGCATGGCGCATTTCATCGACCGCAATGAGCTTGATCTTCGCCGCCATATCGCCGTAATCCATGTCGTCCAGATTGTAGTGCTGGTTCATGTACTGTGTGATTGCCTGCAGTTCCATGGCGCGGGCCTTGTTGAGGACTTCGATGACCTTTCTTCTGCGCAGTTCTTTTGTACTCTGTGCCATAGGGGGACCTCCGGATTCTCGAAAGAATTTAACTGTACTTCGCACTATCGATTCCCGAAAACAGATATTTCTGTTACCTGTGTGCGGCCGAACTTTATATACATTCAGGTAAACATCTTTTCGGAATTATATCACATGATAATAAAATCATACCACAGATGAAAGCGTCATGTCAACACTAATTTCCCGTTTTGTTACTTATCCCCGGGATTTATACAGGCTGTATGAGGTTTTTCTTTTTATGTTCGGCGATCAGCTTTTCGATTTTTTCCATGTCATCGGATGAAATATTACGGCTGTCGAGGAGCGAAGCTACCAATAGCAATGCCGAGCCATCAAACGCCCGCCCGAGAAGGTCCATTACCATGGAACGGTTCGCATCCGTCCGGTGCACAATAGCGCTGTATATGAATCCTCTTCCCTCACGATGGCGTTCGATATGCCCCTTGGCCTCGAGGATTGAAAGCACCTTGCGCACGGAACCGTCCGTAAGCTCCGTTCCCTTGTCGCGGAGAGCCGACCGGACCTGTTCCGAAGTTGCTTCCCCGAGTTCCCAGACAATGTTCATGAACTCAAGCTCGACTTCGGTGAATGTCCGTGATCTTCGACGAGCAGCCATATACTACCTCCCCCTGAAGGTTGAATGTCGAGAATTATTTCTCGAACAATATGGTTTCCCGGGCGATTTGTCAAGAAGAAAGAGCCTGAATGTTCGATCAGATTCAACCCGATCTATTCATAATTTTAAATAGAACAAGGATTTTTAGCTGAAAATGCATTTGCGGTTCCCGGTACATAAGCCCATATCCGATGTCTGGAGTCCCTGTGACACCGTCATTCCCGAATCATTAATCGGGAATCCATATGCAGCCTGAATAGATTTTTCATCCTTCGATGTGATTATCTGTAGTCATGGAAGTTATTCATAAATTTAAATAGAACGCGGATTTTCGCGGATTTGTTTTTATTATTGCTCCGGCGAATAAATATTGATACTAATATTTGGAATAGATGCCGAAACAAGTTCGGCATGATACAATGCTTATGTCACTGTTTAACCACCGGAGCAATAATACCTTTTTCAGGTGTCAGCGTTTAATAATTGCTAATAATAGTATAAATAATATGTTATATATATTTGTGTCTTCGTGACTTCGTGGTTGAATATTTTCATGAATACTCCCGGTTAAGTAATTTATCTGCATCGGATTCCGCAAAATGTAAAAATGATACAGCCGGACTGCTCTTGACCTTGACAATCGAGGTGCATTCTTCGTAATATTAACCCTGTACGCCGGGGGAAATCCCATATATGACGAAAACCGTAGAAATACGGTAATGATAACGGCGGCATCTGGAGGCGCAAAAGAGGGTGTATATACATCCTGTTTATGACTGTCGGTATTGCAGAAAGGACCGAACGATGAAAAAAGGTTTGGCGAATACAGATAAAAAAGCGGATGCCGCTTCCACGGCTTCCGGGGGAGAAAACACGGTCATCAACAAAGCCGCGGAGGGAAAAACCCGCGACCGTGCTCTCGCCCGGCAGCTCCGGAAGGCAGGGCAGATCGCTTCTCTCAGCGCGGAAGTCTCTTCCGCAATCGAAGATTTCGCAGGCCTGACGGACAGGATAAAAAAATCTCTCGATACCGGCAGGAAAGCCCTTGATTCCATGAAAACCGAAATACGGTCGGCGGGGCATCTCTCCGAAACGCTCGACGAAAGCTCGGGGGAGATGTACAGGGATGTTTCCGAAATCTTTGCCTCGGTTGATTTTCTGGGACGTTTTTTCGAAGAGGATTCCGGCTTTCTATCGGATATCATCGATGAAATCAATGGCGCCGCACAGGCCCAGAGCTCCACTCAGAAACGGCTGGAAAATCTTGCGAAACTCGAGGATAAAGCAAGCGGAATCATAGAGGATATTACAGGAATCGCTGGTCTTCTGGATGTTGCCGGACTCAACGCTTCTCTCGAAGCGGACCGTTCGGGCGGACACAGCGGAGAATTTACCGTCATCACAGGCCGTATCCGTCAGGCATCGGCCGTATGTGAAAAAAATGCCGAGGAATCAGGTGTTTTCTTTGGAGACCTTAAAACAGACGTGCAGGAACTCGCTGAAAAACAGAAAGGTCTCGGTGACAGAATCCGGACGATTCTGGTTATGGTGAAGGGAGTAAGAAACGCGTATTCAGATGTGCGCACTGAACTTACGGAGCTGGCGGGATTGTCCGGAACCGTGACCGACAATGCGCTCGATTCCTTTGCGGACGATGAAAGCGCACTTCCCTGCAACGGGCCTGTTCTCGATACAATCGACCGTGCGGCAGGGCTGACTGATGTTGCCATAACAGCCTTCGAAATCCGTGAAAACGCATTCGCTCCGGCGCTGGAACAGGCAGGGAAAATATCCGCTGCTGTTTCGCAGCTCGCCGCCGGGGAAAATATCCCCGACCTGCTGGACGAGATCATGAACATCGCCGATGATTTCATGGGAGTTACCGAGGATACCGGTGACGAGCTCCAGTCCGCGGACGATAAACTTGCCGAAGCGGCCAGTGAAATGGAGAGCATGGAGCGGATTGTCGAAAACACCGGTGAGCGGCTCGGTATAATGGCCCGTAACGCCGCCGATATCCTGGATGCATCGGGAAAAATCAGGAAGAAGCTCGAAGAGCTGCGGGGAACCATCGGTGAATCGAAAACCGCCCTCAAGGGGATAACGGGCGAAATCGGGCTGCTTCATGAGGATACCCGTACTTTTATCCGGGATATGCAGGCCTTCGACCGTAAGGCTCAGTCCATCCTGCGGATTGCGAACGCCTGGGCGGTATGCGCGGCCAGGCTCGACAGCATATCGCTGCACAGCGCGCTCGAGGTTACCCGTGCAGGACAGCACGGTTCCGGATTTGCCTCCATTCCCGGGCATCTCGACGCCATCGCTGTCCGGATAGCGGGCACGGTGAAAACGCTCGAGGAGTATTCCGATTCTCTTCGCCATGAAACCCTCGGCATCATATCGAGCGGCGACGATGTCAGGTGGCGGGACAGCGCCGATGCCATGACCGGGATACTGGAGGAGATTTCCGAAACATCAGACAGCGATGTGCCCGCCGTTCTCGAAAAGGCCTCGGCAACCGTCACAGCCGCCCAGAAGCTCGTGAAGCTCATCGATAAAAGCCGCGACAGTATGAAGGACATCACCGTATCCGTCGAATCCGCTGTCAGCATGGTGCAGGATGCCGCCGGGCTGGCGCAGGAGCAGATGCAGATACTGGAGCGGGCTTTCGAGGCCGGAGAGAAGCTCCTTGCCCGCGCCGACGAGCTCTATCCCGATGTTGAGGAATAGAGAGGGGGAACCTGAACCGGGATTCCCATGATTTAAAGGATTACCGGGATTTTTTCATCGTGAGAAATCCCGGTCCAGTTTATATTGTGTGAGCCATACCGTGATTGCCGGTGTATTATGCATCGTGGTAATCCATATAATCCTGAGAATCCCGGTTCAAAGCTTTGTGGGGGAGTTGAGGCGTAGTTTTTCGGATTATAGATATTTGGCGGATAATTCTGCAGTCAATCAATGAATTTACCAAAGAGGCGCCGGTGGATAGGGGCCTTTTTTATTGTGCGGACTTCGGGGAAATGTACGCATATCATGCGGGATTAACACGTTGTTCAGTAAACAGGAGACGAGAAAATTTCCATTGAAACGACCGTGCTGAAACATTATATAGCACTGGTTATCAATATGTTAAAGTGATTATTTATTTCTGTATAAAAGTGCTTGACAGAAATAACGTAGTACAGTAAATTTAAACTGGTAATCAAAACATATCCGGGAGAAACGACATGACAGACGTACAATTGGGAAGAATCCAGCTGATGATCATGCAGATTCTATGGGAGAAAAAACACGCAACCGCCCGTGAAATCTCAAAAGCGCTCAACGAGATCGAGCCTGTTGCGCACAACAACGTTCAACTTCTCATCAGGGCGCTGGAGAAAAAAGGCGCCATCGGCTACGATATACAGGACAGGACTCATATCTACTACCCGTTAATAATGGAAAAAAAGGTCATCAACAATGGTATCCGGGAATTGATCGATACCGTGTTCGGCGGGTCGGTGGCGAATCTGGTTTCATCGCTTGTCAGGAACAAATCCGTTTCCCGGAAAGAGCTTGAAAAGATATTCGAGATGCTGGACGGTGATAAAGAGGAGAAATAGCCATGTGGGGAACCCGATTGGTTGAATGGCTGCCCGGTGTTGCAAATGGAACCGTTTCGATCGGTATATACCTGTTGATACAGTCCACCGTTATTCTGTCAGTCGGTTTGGGAGCAGCCTATGGTTTGAGAAAAAGGGGAGCCGCCCTTCAATCGATCATTCTGAGGATTTTCCTCATCGCGGTGTTTCTGGGTCCGCCGGTGTCATTCATCCTGAAAAAAGCGGGAATCCTCGAGGTGACGGTGTATATTCCGCGCATACCGGGTAATGCGCTGAAAAAAGACTCGTCTGCGGCGCTCCGCACAGTCGGGGATATGCCCTCCCGTCCCGAAGAAAACCCCCTGAAGCAATCCCGGGAACAACGCCGGGAATACAACCGTGACACCGGGATTGTCAACAGTACAGCGCCGGAAACTGTCATCGCTTCCCCTGAACAATCTGCGGAAACACAGCGCGGTGAAAAGCGTACCGACAAACCCGTTTCTTCGGCGCCGCAGTCGAATTCTCCCGGCACACCCCAACTCAGCCAGCGAACCGGACTCCATGCCGTTCAGGACAACCCTGAGAGAACAGCAGAAAGCGGCGCCGGTCCGACAGCACCGGTACGAGCGACGAAGACGAGAATGCTGGCAGGCCTCTATATCGCAGGCACGCTTGCATGGTTTGCGTGGACGTTTTTCCTTCTGGTCAGGCTGCTCGGAGCGAACCTGTACATCCAGTATATACGCCGTTCAGCCTTTCAGGCAAAGACATCCCACAGTGACCTGTGCAGGGCTGTATCGGGCGAGCTCGGCATTGCACCGCCGCAAGTTTTACGGTCTCCACTCACGAAAACACCGCTGCTGACCGGTGTGTTGAGTCCTGTCATCATCATGCCCGTACATGATTTCGATTCCACCATTCCCATGGAGGATGTTTTTTACCATGAGCTTTCGCATCTGAAGAGACGGGATCCTCTGTGGAACCAGCTCAGGCAGATCGCAACCGCCCTGCTCCCGTTTCAGCCGCTCTTGTGGGTACTCTCACACTGGATAGAAGAGATGAGTGATTATGTGTGCGACGATTTTGTGCTGAATCACGGGAAAAGCCATAAATCGTACGCCTACAGCCTTGCCCATATTGCCGAGAGCTTTCAGGTATCCCGTCCTGAAAGGGCGGCTGGTGTAGGATTCATATCGTTCAAATCCTCCCTGCAGCGCCGTATTCTCAGGATTCTTGACCGGTCGCGGCGGCTGTACCTGCGGGTGAGTACGCTCGTGCTCGTGCTTATTTCCTCCCTTTCGCTTATCTCGTCTTTCTTCGGTGGTCTTATCGGTATAAAGGGGAAACCCATGATCACCGAGAGCCAGGCTTCCGAAAACCCCGACTACACGATGAAAGAGCTGCGGATAAAGGGAGAACAGCAGCCGCAATATACCCATCCTGCCGATGACCGGACGGTGCTGTCCGATGCCGGCAATGATTCGGAGATTGTTTCCCGTACGATCACAGAGTCCGGGGACATACCCGCAGAACAGGGCACGCCATCCGAACCGTCGCCTGTCTCAGTTATAGAGAGCAGGAAAATCATATCCGCTATAGATTTCAATGAGGATTCGCATTCAGAGAACCTTGATACCAATGCGGAAATCAAGGTAACAGGTAAGATTGCGGAAACAGCCGGGACCGATACCGGTGGTGCGCGGGCGATAGTTGAAACAGGGACGGACAGAAAAGAATCGGGACGCCCGAAACCGGATAATCGGTCGGCCGATGTATCGAACTCCGATAAAAGCGCTCTGAGAATACAGCTTCCTCAGGATTTTCGCCCGGGCGATAAGAGCAGCATCGAACAGGTGGTTTTGGAACCGGAATTGACCGGCGGTGAACCGGACTTGGTACTGACGGATTTTGAAATACACGATCCCGGATACAGCCTTATCGGTTATGATTATGAATCGAATACGACAATCGAACCGGGGAAAGTGAATGTCATCACCAGATGGGATAAAAAGCAGTATGAATACACCAACGACCTCACCGCCCGTGACGAGCTCGAATGGTATCTCAGCAGAGGCCAGAAATATCCTGTACTGTCGCCTGATGGTTCGGTTATCGCATTTACCGACTGGTCAGGGTGCGGGATATGGACGCTTCCTGTGAAGGATTACAAGCCGTCTCTCGCCTATTCGGACACCAAGCTGCTAAAATCGGAGGAACACGGATTTGAATACACGGTTCGCGGTCAGCACAAACAACCTATCTGTTTTACTCCCGACGGGAAAGAAATAACGTTTCGCGATGAACTGTACGATGAATCCCGGGGATCGAGGGCACTTGTAGACGAATCCGGCCATCTCCGCTCGACTTCGGGGTATATACCGGTTATCAGGAGCGTGAATCTTGAAACCGGGGCATGCCGGACAATTGCCGAGGAAGCGAGCAGCGGGTGCTGGCATCCGGACGGACGGTTTTTCATTTATACCAGAACCAGAACCGGAGCAACCGGTGACCGGCAGACAGAAACCATAACGTTATCCTGTATCATGGTGCTCGATACAGTGACGGGAAAAGAGCGGATGCTGGCGGAAAACGCTCATTCGCCCTCTGTAACTCCGTCCGGCTCGCATGTCATTTATGTTGAAAATTACTCGGACAATCCCCAGCTTTTCAGAATTCCATTCGAAGGCGGAGAGAGCGAGCAGCTGACCATGGAAGGGTACTGGCATCAGCCGAGCTGTACTCCCGACGGTAAATGGGTCATGAGTCTTGTCTACGACAGCACTCTGCCGTACGAAAAGGACACCTGGTTCAGGGCTGTCAACCTTGAGAATGGCGATATCAGGGACTTCTATCCTACCGAAAATTTCGTATTCGCGGCGATGGGCAACTTTTTGCCCGACGGGACCGGGTTCTGCTATCATCTCCTCAAAAACTGGGAAAACGACGAATATAAAAAGTACGATTGTCACCTGTATATAGGGGAATTTTCGGGGAGCGGCTCTGAAAAGCCGGTAAACACCGATGAGATCATGCCGCTTGAGTTTGCACTGAAAGGAAACTATCCGAATCCGTTCAACATGAGCACCACCATTGAATTCGTGCTCGATACAGACGGCCCTGTAACCGTGGAAGTCTTCAACATAACGGGTCAGCGTATTCGCACACTGGTCGAAGAGCCTAAACGAGCCGGACTGTATAAAGTGCAATGGGACGGGAACAACGACAACAGGCAGCGCGCGGCGTCGGGAACCTATATCGCCCGTCTCAGAATGGGTTCCAGGATGAAAACGCACAGAATGGCGCTCGTGAAGTAAAAGAAAGAACAGTGTGAAAGCAACCCATTCCATTTATATGGTTCGATAAAACGTGGATTTACACGGATTGATACTGTTTTAGGGAAATCATGTATGAAAACCATAAGAAGCATTGGATTGACACTTATCGTGTTCGCTTTTGTCGGGCTGTGTACGGCCGGGGGGAAAGAGATAAATCTAAGCGGTGAACTCGACGGCGGAAACCGCACGCTCCGTGAACTGGCATGGTCTCATGAGGGAAACATGCTTGCGGTCACTGCCAGCGACGGAATATGGATTGCGACCTTCAACGGGTTGCTGCCATACAGGCTCGTCATGAGTGACAGTGTGAGCGAAGAGCTGACGTATACGAGCTTTTCACACGATGACCGTGAGATAATTTTTACCCGATCCAATACCATGGATGTGGAAAAACCGGGTCGTTTTGTCATCGAGTCGGTGAGTATAGAATCGGGAGAGCATACTATTGTCGAAGAAAATGCAACAGACGGCAGATGGAGCAGTGACGGCGGCTATTTTATGTATTTCGAGGAAATCATGTACGGCGTCTGGGCATTGAAACTGTACGACAGGGAAAACGAGACGAAAAGGGTGGTGCTTTCCACCGAAGAGCTGGGAGGTTACTGGTATTTCAGCGTTCCTTACTGTATAAGCCCCGACAACTCGCATGTTGTAATCAATGTAGAGGAAACCGGCCCGAATAATCCGGTCAATCTGTACCGCGTTGACCTCGTTTCCGGCGACCGTGAACCTGTAACGGCGTTCACGGAAGGGTATACCGATTCTCCGATGTATTCGCCGGACGGTTCATGGCTGCTTTTTACCCACACGAGCATAATTCCGGAAGAGGAAGATGGTAAAAAATACAGGCCGGAGCTTATGGTTTACAGCGTTGAATCCCGTGAATACTATCCGCTTGTCGGAAACGACGGGACATTCCACGGAATCGAGCCGGCATGGGCGCCCGACGGAAAGAGTGTCTGGTATATCCTTCTTTTGGAAAATGAAGGAAATGTACTGTCGAAAGTCTGCTCCATCGATTTCGATCCTGGCGCCTTAATGAATCCGGACGGCGCCGGATCCATGAAACCGCATGAATTCACCCTGATCGGTAATTATCCGAATCCGTTCAACGGTGTGACAACAGTACTCTTTTCGGCGGATATTGCGGTAGACACGCGTCTCGAAGTGTATAACATTCTTGGCCAGAAGATACGGGTGCTTCTTTCGGATACTGTCGATCCCGGAATTCACCGGATTGCATGGAACGGGGTGGACGACACCGGCAGGGCGATCGTTTCGGGACAGTATGTTCTGAAACTGACGGCCGGAGGAAATGCGGCGACGCATAAAATGCTCTATGTAAAGTAAAAAATCGATTTTATGGAGGCTTTTAAAGCTCCCTTTCTGTCGCTCAGCGACATCCTTTCCCCCGGTGGAGGCAGGAATCGACAGGATTTACTACTCCTCTGCCTCCACCAAGGAAAAATAGAGAATGAGTGAAAAGAGACTGAAAGAAATACAATAACTTCAGGAATAGGATGTATCATCGGGATTTATGGAAATACCATCAATCACAGGCTTTTCTCCCCGCTTCAGCATAAACAGAGGAGGGTTCGAATGAAACCCCGAAAACGCTTCATCACAGTGTTCGTTCTTCTGCTGCTGGCTGCCGTATCGGTAGCTGCAGACAGGAGTGAAATCCAGGTTGCGGATATAATCGCTCCGGATACCTGGATTTCATCATTTGCCATTTCACACAACGGGAAAATGACAGCGGTATCGTCTGAGACAGGGATATGGATAATCCCCGGCAGCGATGGGGAAGCAGTAAAAGTGCTGTCCAATACGAAATATCCCGAG
The DNA here is from genome assembly GCA_021372535.1 of bacterium. NCBI lineage: Bacteria > bacterium. The sequence goes on along the minus strand of JAJFUH010000219.1, from coordinate 40,979 downwards.
GAAACGGTGGGATTGTGCAGTTTTTCCGCGGACGACAGCGAGCTCTGGTATACCCGCGTATATAAAAATGGCGACGACGTGCTCTACCGGCTCGAATATATCACCGTTGCCACGGGGGAACACGCCGTTTTTGCGGACGATGCAATAATGTCGCAGTGGACGCAGGACGGCAAGTATATCTACTATTACAGCAAGGACGCGACGGATGTAAAGTCATATATACTCGACCGTTACAATACTTCGACGGGCGGTGTGGAAAATATCATGAAAGCCAAAGACATGACGCCGGGTTCCCGCACTCCACCCTATTCGGTGAGCACCGATAATTCCTCCGTCGCGGGTATATATTATGAAGTATTCGACGAAGAAATCGTCCATGATCTGTGCATATACAACCTCGACGGAACGAAGAAGCAGATAACCTTTTTCAATCACGGCGGTGTGTCCGATATGGCGTATTCCCCTGACGGGAAGTACATACTTTATACACACAGCTACAGAATAGAATCGGATGGAGAAACCGTTTTCAAATACGCGCTGCTGGCGTATAATATCGCATCCGGCAAGCATTATGTCGTCATGGACTGGCAGGAAGAAGAAATACTCTCGTATATCGCCTGGTCACCCGGCTGCAAGGAAATCCGTTATATTCCTTCGCTTTCGACCGAAATCCACGTCATCGGTTTCAATCCCGGTGAGCTGGTCGAGCTGACCTCATTCAATATCGATCTCGATGAGCCGGGAAACACGGTTACCGTATTCAAGGGAACGGAGTACGATCAGTATAACGAGGAAATCGGACCCACAACGGCTGTCGATATAACGACAGGTGGGCGAATCGATGTTTCGACTCAGTGGACTGACAGGAATCCCTCGGGTTCTCAGACCGACGCTTTCGACTGGTATCTCGAACGGGGTCAGCAGTTTCCCGTTTATTTCCCCGACGGCTCAGGCATCGTTTTTACGGACAATTCGGGATGCGGGCTCTGGTCTCTCTCGCTTGCCGACAGGAAAGCCAGTCTCTTTTATATCAGCGCACAGCGGGTGAAATCCGAAACCAATAATGTCGATTTCTATACCCGCGGTTATCTCAAGCAGCCTCTGTGCTTCACTCCGGACGGAGAGGAAGTCGTTTTCAGAGAGTATGTTTTCGACGAAGACTGGGGTTCGAATGTCGTGACGGACGATCATGGCAATGTTCTGAGCACCGGCGAACTGATACCCGTCATCAATGCGGTCAATCCCGCGACTCATGAAGCACGCATGCTTGTCAGAGGCGCTTACGAGCTGAGCTTTACACCCGATGGCAGCAAAATCGTCTATGCCTCATTCAATAAGAACAGGGATTTGAAAAATCCGTATTCGTATGAGGCGGGGATTGTCGTTCGTGACATTCAGACGAACGAGGAAAACCGGTTGTCGGAAAGCGGACGGTCGCCCGTTGTGTCTCCCGACGGTTCCACCGTTTACTATGCCGCCCGTGTCAACGGCAGCAGCCAGATATTCAGAGCACCGGTCAACGGCGGCGCGCCGGTGCAGATGACGACATCGCTCACGTGGTATAATCCGAGAATCACAAGCGACGGTACATGGCTCATATGCGAGGTTGTCGACAAATCGGGGAGCTCCGAAAGTGCGGGGAAGGATCAGTGGCTGCGGGCAATCAACCTTAAAACCGGGGCGATTTTCAATTTTGTGCCTCCCTTCGAGTATATCAAGGCATCGGAATGCTCGTTCTCTCCCGACGGGAGTAAAATCTGCTATGCCCTTCTTGAAAAGTATGGCACCGATGAAATCGGCCATATGTTCAAACACATCTACACAGCCGGTTTCGATCCGGACGTCTATCTCAAGCCGTCGGCGGTCGACAGTGAAATGCCGGTCGATTTCGCCATTACCGGGATTTATCCCAATCCCTTCAACATGAACACCACGATAGAGTATATCCTTCCTGAAAACGGATTCATCACGCTCTCCGTATACAATGTCATGGGACAGAAAATCCGCGAGCTCGTTTCGGGGAATATGATCCGCGGGACATACACAATCAGATGGGACGGCCGCGACTGTAACGGGTCGACCGTATCGTCGGGAATTTATTTCTCACACCTGAAGCTGGGAGACAAGGTGAGTACGAAACGGATGATGCTGCTCAAGTAATCCGGCCGTCTCTCAATTTACGATTCATGGAGGCGCCCGAAAAAACGGGCGCCTCCGTTTTTACGGCGCGATTACGGCGCGGTTATTCTGTCAATCTCCTCCAGATCGTCCGGGGTAAGCTCGACCTTGACGGCGCCTGCATTGTCCTCGAGCTGGCTCATACGGGTGACGCCCGCTATGACGGAGGAGACAACATTATGAGACAGGAGCCATGCGATCGCAAGCTGCGCCATCGAGCACTCCTTGCGTTCTGCAATCGGGGCAAGCCCTTCGACAAGCCTGAGATTACGCTCGGTGAGGAAGAGATTCTTCCAGTAATCGCCATCCTTGATTATCCGTCCCGATTCGTCCATGTTCCCTTTCCGGTACCGCCCGGTCAGAAGTCCGCTCGCAAGAGGGAAGAACGGAACGAGCCCGATATGCTTTTCCGCCACGAATTTAAGGAATGCCGACTCGTCGCCCCCCGTGCGGTCCTCGCCTTCGGTCGCCACTTTTATGCGTTCAGCGAGGTTGTACCAGTTCTGCACCGCGATAATCCGTCTCGATGAATTCGATGCAACCGAACGGAGGACATCCATCTCCTCCCCGATCTGCGCCGCTGTACGGTTGGAGACGGCGAGATAGTTGACCATGCCCATGCTCACGAGGTCATCCATCGCTGCCCAGGTCTCATCGAGGGGCGCCTCCCACGAACCGTCCGCCATAAGCGATGGCTGATGCACATAGAGAATGTCGATTCGGTCGGTCTGGAGCCGTTCGAGACAGCGCTCCGTCTCGCGCATGATATACTTCCGCGAAGCGCCGCGTTCATGGGGGGAGAAATCGCGTTTCATCTCGTGTTCCTCGCGAGCCGAGTTGGAAATCTTCGTTGCAAGCACGACCATGTCACGAACCGAAGCAGGGCGCCGCGCAAAGTAACGGCCGAGCAGGCGCTCCGAATTTCCCGAAGCGAGGTTGTACGAATTAGCCGTGTCCCAGTGGATGATCCCGAGTTCGAGGGCACGGTCGAGGATGTCGAAGCCCTCGTGATCCCCCACACGGGAGCCATCATAGCTCGGATCGCCCCACTTCCATGTTCCGAGGCCTGCTTCCGAAACCCAGAGCCCGGAATTACCCATTCTTCGGCACTTCATTCCCCTGAACGATTTTGTCTCCATGATGTAATACCTTTCTATTGGTAATTATGATTGAATAAAGAATCTCGTGCGGCGGTATATACTGTGTATTACGATACTGAAAAAGAGGCCAAAGGTTTGACCACGCTATTAAAACATAGTAAAAAAACCGTGAAAAATCAATGAGTGAAAAAAACGCTTGCATTCAAAAACTGCCCTGTATATATTATGACTGACTGGTCAGTAATTTACTAATTAGTCATTAATAATATGCTGTGTCAATATACTAAAAATGAAGTTTACGGAGGCGCCATGAACAAATTTGATTATCTGTATTACCCTTTCGAGCAGACTGATGAAACGCTTCCACGCAGAGAACGCGAAAAGGAAACCCACCGTCTGGAAATTCTGGCGGCGGCGACCCGTGTTTTTGCGCGGAAAGGGTATTTCCACGCGACGCTCGATGAGGTTGCGCAGGAAGCCGAGTTTTCGAAGGCTTCGTTGTACAACTACTTTTCAAGCAAGGAAGACCTTCTCTTCAGTATCATGAAGACGGTAATTTTCAGTCGGAACAGTGCTTTTTCGGTGGCGTTTTCGGGGAAAAAACCTTTTACGGAGGAGCTGGTCGATTTCCTCGTGGGAGCGGCGAAATTCGCGTTTTCGAACCCCGATCTTGTCAAGGTGCTTGAGATTCAGCGATCTATGGGTTTCATTGGATTGTCCGATGAAAAAGGAAAGGAACTCCACGTAATTATCAATCAGGGTAACCGGTGGATGATGGATCGTTTTACACGGGCAATCTCAGATAAGCAATTGAAGGAATATCCGCCCGACGCCCTCCTGGAAGCGATATTTGTTGCCCTGAACGGTTTGTTTTCCATATGTAGTTACAAGTGTAAAAATTCCAAGGATATAGAAAAGGTATCACGGATTTTCGCCGATATCCTGCTCAACGGAATAGCAGCGAGGGAGGAGGTAGTCAGTGATCGATAAAATGCTGTTGTACGCTTTAATCCTGTGTTCGGTTGTTATTCCGGAGGCTGGATGGGCACAGTCGGAGAGTTACATGGACCTGTCCGTTGAACGTGCGGTCAAAATTGCGCTTGAAAAAAATAAAGATGTCATCAATGCCGGGGAAGAAGCTTCCAAGGCCAATAACCGCATTACCGAGGCGGCATCGGCTGCTTATCCGCAGATCAACGGGAGTTGGAATTACGAGCGGAATCTCAAGCCAATGGTTTTTGTTATATCCTTTCCCGACAGTAACGGTGTGCTCGTAAAGAACCGTCTCAAGGTAGGAACCGACAACACGATGAGTCTCGGAGCGAGCCTTACCCAGCCGATCTATGTGGGCGGGAAGGTCGGCACCGCGCTCAAAGCGGCAAAAATCTATAAAAACATGGCCGAAGAGACGCTCCAGTCTGTCAGGCAGAATGTGGTTGCGGGAGTTGTTCAGGCCTTTAATTCCGCGCTCCTGTCTGAGGAAATGTGTTCCATAAACAAAGAATCGCTCGCACAGGCGGAAAAACACCTCGAAAATGTGAAGAACCTTTTCAATGCGGGGCGGGCGACCGACTATGACCTTCTCCGGGCCCGTGTGCAGGTTGCAAACATGAAACCCGATCTTCTCGATGCCGAAAACAAGGTGACGATTTCACTGCTCAGGCTCAAGGAGGTCATGGGTGTTGCGCCCGATTCGCCGTTGACCATCACGGGGAAGTTTGCCGAGCCCGATACGTCGGTTTTCAAGCAGGCCACGTTCGAAACTGCCATGGAGATGCGGCCCGACCTCAAGGCGAGCGAATACAATGTGGACCTTTACGAAAAGGGCATACAACTTGCCAAGGGTGATTTTCTGCCCGTTCTCTCGGCAGGATCAAACTTTGCCTATAACGGTAATTTCGATGTTTTCACCTATGACCGGGAGGACTGGAACAGGTACTGGACAGCAAGTGTCACCCTTACATTTCCGATTTTCGACGGATTCAAGAATTATTCAAAATACAGGCAGGCAAAAAACGATTTCTACAAGGCGAAGACCGATTTCAAAAAAATACATGATACTGTTCTCATAGATGTCCGTGAGAGCGTTCTCAATCTGCGCAAGGCGGTAAACAGTATAGAAAGCCAGCGTATGAATGTGGAGGAAGCGCAGAAAGCGCTTGAGATGGCCGAATCGCTCTATACGAACGGTAAGGCGACCCAGCTCGAAGTACTCGATGCACAGCTGGCGCTCGAGGTGGCAAAGACAAACATGGTGGTTTCGCTCTATGAAGGAACAATCGCAGAAATAGCCCTTAAGAAGAATCTCGGGATTCTAGATACCGACCTGTAAGAAAGGAAACGCATGATGAAAAACATTGTAAAAAAAGCGCTGGTGCTTTTATTACTCGTGATTGCCGCTGCCGGCTGCGGGAAAAAGCAGGAAGCCGACAGTCAGGCTGATCCGGAAAAAATTACCAATGTCGAGATTTTCACGGTCAAACCCTCGCAGTTCAGGGATTATATCAATCTTCCCGTTGTCGTTTTACCGAACAAGGAAGTGAATCTCGGTATCACGGGCGGAGGCAAGGTTGTTAAACTGCATGCCGATAAAGGTGACCGGGTAAAGCAGAATATGGTCCTGCTTGAAACCGACGATGTGATGCTCAAGGCGCAGTTCAATGTTGCGCAGGCAAATCTCGAATATCAGGAGAAGGAATCTGCCCGGAGCGAAAAGCTGTTCAAGGACGGGAGTATCACCGAAGCTGTCCATGATGCCACGAAACTTCAGCTTTCCCAGGCGCAAAGCGCGTTTGAAATTTCCAAAAAACAGCTTGAGGATGCGGTGCTCGAGGCTCCCTTCGATGGTGTGATAACCCAGCGGCATGTCGAAGTTGGCGATATTCTCGGTCCCGGAACTCCCGCTTTCAGGATTATCGACATAAGCCGTGTTAAAGTGCAGGCCGGGATTCCGGAGAAATATATCACCGATTTCAAGGTCGGCAACGATGTCGAGGTCAAGCTCGATGCTATCCCCGGAAAGGTTTTCAGGGGTAAGATCAACTATATTGCCCCGGAAGCCAACTCCTCGGTGAGAACCTTTCAGGCCGAGATCGTCGTCGACAACCGTGAGGGTCTTATCAGGGCCGGTATCATGGGGAATGCTTCAATCCTGAGGATGGTCTATAATGATTCACTCATGATTCCCATCAATGCTTTGATCGAAACCCAGAACGGCCGTATCGTGTATGTTGCCCGGAATGACAATACCGCCGAGAAGCGCTCGGTTGAAATGGGACCCGCGGGTACGACCGATGTTATGATACTTTCGGGGATTTTTTCCGGTGACCGCGTAATAGTTAAAGGCCAGCACGATCTCGTTGAAGGCGAAAAAATCAATATTACGGGTGAGTACACTGCTGCTGGCAGGGAGGGTACCGGACAATGACGCTGACTGGGTTTGCATTACGTAAATATACGACAGTTTATGTATTTATTGTCTTGATTACGATCATGGGACTTGTGAGTTACTTTACTCTTCCGAGAGAAGCGGCGCCGGATGTCAATATACCGTTCATGATCATCACGACGATTTATTCGGGTGTTTCGCCTGAAGATATCGAAACGCTCATTACGAGAGAGATCGAAAAAGAACTGAAGAACCTCAAGGATGTCAAGGAAATCACATCGAACTCGTCGGAGAGCGTTTCGGTGATTGCCATCGAGTTCAATCCGGATGTTGATCTCGATTTTGCTCTCCAGCGGGTCAAGGACAAGGTTGATAAAGCGAAACCGAATCTTCCCGATGAAGCAGAGGAGCCGACGGTTACCGAAATCGATTTTGAAAACATGCCGATCATCAATGTCGTGCTCACCGCCGATTACGATCTTGTCAAGCTCAAGGAAGTGGCGGATGATCTGTCCGACGAAATCGAGACCATTCAGGGTGTGCTCGAAGCGAAGGTGAACGGCGCCCTCGAACGTGAAGTACAGATAAACGTCGATCCCGAACGGCTCAAAGATTACAATTTAGGGCTCGGCGATATAACGAAAACGATAATGGAAGAGCATGTAACCATCCCGGGCGGTAACATCGATATCGGTGACAACTCCTACACGGTCCGTGTTCCCGGTGAGATCAAGAATCCGTACACGTTCAACGATCTCGTCGTTACCGCGACATCGCAGGGGCCGGTTTATATCCGTGATATAGCAGAGGTTCAGTACGGTTTCAAGGATCGTACCTCGATCGCCCGTCTGGACGGCAAACCCTCGATTTCCGTCAGTGTAACCAAACGTACCGGGGAAAATATCATACATATCGCGGACGGTGTGAAGGAAATCCTGAAACGCCGCGAGCCGTCACTCCCCAAAGGAACTCATATCACTGTCCAGGGGGACATGTCAAAGTTTATCCGTGTCATGGTTGCCGATCTCGAGAATAACATATTCAACGGTTTTATTCTTGTTATGCTCTGTATATTTCTTTTCCTCGGCTTTACCAATTCCATATTCGTGGCGATTTCGATCCCCTTCAGTATGCTCATTTCCTTTATCGTGCTTGATCTTATGGGGATTTCGCTCAATTTTATCGTTCTGTTCAGTCTCATCATGGCGCTCGGAATGCTTGTCGACAACGCCATTGTTATTGTCGAGAACATTTACAGACACCGTCATACAGGTAAAGACGCCCTCCGCGGTTCGGAAGAGGCGACCAATGAAGTGGCGATGGCGGTAACGACTTCGACGCTGACGACGGTATGTGCGTTTGCCCCGATTATTTTCTGGCCGGGGATCATGGGCGAGTTCATGAAATATCTGCCCATAACGGTTATCATTACCCTCTTGTCCTCACTCTTTGTGGCGATTTTTATCAATCCCGTGCTCTGTTACCGGTTCATGAAAGTGAAGGACGATGCGACGGATTCGAATGGAAAAGGATTGTTCAAGCTGGTACTCGGTCAGTATGAAAGGCTGCTTACAAGAGCGGTTACACACCCAAAAATAACGCTCGGGATTTCTTTTCTCATTCTGATTATCACGATCGGTGTATACAGTGTTGCCGGGCTCGGAGTCGAGCTTTTCCCTAATTCGGACCCCGATTCAATGTATATAGATATCAAAGCACCTGTCGGAACACGCATCGAGACGACCGATGCAATCGCCCGTCAGCTCGAAAAAACATGCGCCGAATTCCCCGATATTGAGAACATCCTTACCAATGTCGGGGTCTCGACGAGTTCCAGCGGGCTTGCACCCGGTTTCGATACCTCCAACGAGGGGCGAATTTATATGGATTTTGTCGATTTCGAAAAACGGAGCCAGCCCTCGCTCAAAACGTTCAACGAATCGGTGAACAAGATCAAGTACATCACGGGCGCCGAGGTCAAGCTGGACAAAGAGGAAAACGGACCGCCGGTCGGCGAGCCTGTCGAAATACAGATTTCGGGCGACGATTTCCTCCTCCTGGGGGACCTCGCCAAGGATATCCGCAACACCATCAAGGATATACCCGGGCTTGTCGATCTCAAGGATGATTTTGAAAGCTCGAAGCCGGAAATCCGTCTTGTCGTCGACAGGGAAAAAGCCGCCATGCTCGGTATTTCGACCATGAGTGTGGCGCTGGCGGTGCGGAATGCGATCAACGGTTTCGATGCCGGAGATTTCCGTGAGAAGGACGAGGACTACGATATCACCGTCAGATTCGCAAAACAGGATCGCAGCTCGATTCCCGATCTCGACAAGATTTTCATATTTGACGAGGGGAAACAGATTCCGCTTTCAAGTGTGGCGGAATTCAAGCCTGCCGCGGGTTTCGGATCGATCCGCCGTGCTGACCTCAAACGTGTGGTCACTATCACCGGCAGCAATCACGGCCGGCTCGCAAACGACATTCTTACCGATGTCAAGGCGAAACTGGCAAGCTACAAACTCCCATCGGGATATGATATAAAATACCGCGGTGAGGACGAGGCTTCACAGGAGGCAGGACAATTCCTCGTGAAAGCGTTTGTTATTGCCATTTTTCTCATCGCCCTGGTTCTCGTGACCCAGTTCGATTCACTCGTGCTGCCGTTTATCATCATGACCAGCGTGATATTGTCGCTTATCGGTGTATTCTGGGGGCTCATGATTTCGCAGCTGCCGTTCGGTATCATCATGACCGGTGTCGGCGTCATCAGTCTTGCCGGTGTGGTGGTCAACAACGCCATCGTGCTCCTCGACTACACCATGAAGCTTCGTTTCTGGGGAAGGTCGAAACTGGAGGCGGTCATCGAGGCCGGAAAGACCCGGTTCAGGCCGGTTCTTCTGACGGCGATCACCACCATTGTCGGACTCATTCCGCTTGCAACCGGCTGGGCGATCGACATTCATACCTTCAGGTTCGTTGCGGGCGGTTCATCGTCGCAATGGTGGGCGCCGATGGCGGTTGCGGTAATTTACGGGCTTACGGTGGCTACTTTACTGACGCTCGTGGTCGTGCCGAGCATGTACATGATCCTCGGGCGGAGCGATCAGTATTTCAGGGATCGCCAGAACAAATGATACTTGCGCCATAAAATATATACTATTATATTTAACACCTGCTTTTTAAGGTGGAGGGGTTCCCGAGTGGCCAAAGGGAGCAGACTGTAAATCTGTTAGCTCAGCTTTCGGTGGTTCGAATCCGCCCCCCTCCACCATTGAGATTATAAAGGGCTTACGATAATTCGTGAGTCCTTTTTCATTGTACGAATAATCGTTATCTACCCCCTGTTATTTTACTTCCTGCCTTCTTCCTGCTCCGCCTTCTCATCTTCCTCATTGGATTTGAGGGCATTTCCATTCGCATCAAGTGCCAATGCACGAACTTTTTTGCCGACAGCTACGGTGATTTCATATCCACTCCGGTTTCCACGGGTAAGTTTTTCCGCTTTTGTGATTTTCCCTTTGGGATATGCTTTCTGAACCGCCGCTTTTACCGGAGCCGTTAAATCTTCTTGGGGAATACCTTCCTCTATTTCCAGCGCGGTTCCATCTGCAGAGTAAACGATGTCGAGAGAGAATTCGCCATTTGTGCTTTCCACTTCATAAAGCACCCTGCTGTCCTCCTTCTCCTTTGATACTTTTTTTATCACCGCGTTCGGATAGCTTGTTGTAAAGGCGGAAGTAATGGCAGCGGGAATATCTTTTTTCGCGACTTTCCGGGAATACACCGGCAGCGAAAAGGCAAAAACCATCAGAGCGACTATTCCAATCCAAGCAAAGTTCTGTACTGTCTTCACATAAATCTCCTTTAAAATTTTTTCTCTTGTGCTTCCACTCAATGACTGAGAGAAAAGAGGTCGATTTTCGCCCTTTGACGAGAGATGATAATCATGTGTAAGACTCAGTCAAGTCCCCGGAGTTCCCGATTAATTCTCCGAAAGACAAGTATTGCCGATTAACCTGATGATGAGACATGCGATTTTTGTTTTTTTCGTAAATATATAATTGTATTATAAATCATCACAGCATACCCATATTTTTCTGGGGTATCGAACGATTCGAAAGGGAACCGTCATGAAAATCGTTACGGTTGTCGGTGCACGACCTCAGTTTATCAAAGCCGCGGTCGTTTCACGGGCACTGGCGGATTATAATGATAACCAGTCATCGCAGCCCCGTCATGTTACGGAAATTCTGGTGCATACCGGTCAGCATTTTGATGATACCATGTCACGGATTTTCTTTCAGGAACTCGGTATCCCGGAACCGCACTATAATCTCGGTATCAATGAATGCAGTCACGGCGCTATGACGGGAAGGATGCTCGAAAACATCGAAAAGGTTATCCTCGACGAAAATCCGGATATTGTCCTGGTATACGGGGATACCAATTCAACGCTGGCGGGGGCGCTGGCAGCCGCGAAACTGAACATTCCGGTGGCGCATGTCGAGGCAGGTCTGCGAAGTTTCAACCGTACCATGCCCGAAGAGATAAACCGGGTGCTGACCGATCATATATCGAGCCTGCTGTTCTGCCCGACAGAAAGGTCGGTGAAAAATTTACAGCATGAAGGCATTGATAGTACGATGATTCACCGGACGGGAGATGTCATGTTCGATGCCTGCTTGTATTTCGGATTAAAGGCACGCGAAAAAAGCCGTATTATCACGCAGCTTGATCTTGAGCCCGGGCAATACCTTCTCGCAACGGTGCACCGGGCGGAAAATACCGATAACGAGACCCGGCTCCGCTCGATCTTCAATGGTCTGGCAGTTCTCGCTCAGGAAATGCCCGTAGTGGTACCGCTTCATCCTCGAACCGCGAACATGCTGAAAAAAATGGATTTTTTCGATGAGATATCCACCGGACTCACAATCATCGAGCCGGTGGGATACCTTGATATGGTCATGCTCGAACAGAATGCAAGGGTCATAATAACCGATTCGGGGGGCGTTCAAAAAGAGGCGTTTTTCCACCGTGTGCCCTGTATCATTCTCAGGAAAGAAACCGAGTGGGTGGAGCTTATCGAGTCCGGCTGGAGTGTGCTCGTCGACACGGATGTCGACCGTCTCATCAGTGAAGCAGGAAGACTTATAAACACAGATACAATCGACACCGAACACCCGGACCTGTACGGTGACGGACATGCGGGAAACAGGATTGTCGAGATCATGAGCGATTTCGGATAATCCCGGTCTCCCGCCCGCATTATGTAGTATATTACAATATGTAATAAAGTTATACGGTATTTTAGCGCTGCATGTAATACAGAGCGGAGATTGATGGATTCTTATTGTTTTTCCGGGGGAATATCATCGTTTTTTTCAAGATTTATTGTCATAAAATATCCGGTTTTATCGTGCCCCATGAAAAAACCCACCATGCGAAGCAGGAAGCGGACGTAACCCGGGACAATCCATTTCAGTTCGACTTTCCGCAATTTGGCGCTTATGTCCTTTAGCTGAACCGGTAACCGTGCCAGAATATTTTTGAATTCCTGAATGGTATACGCTTTGGTTCCGATGCTTTCAATGTCATGATAGAGAATATCGGAAATGGTTCTGAACGGTTTCTTCACAAAGAGACCATAGTGCAGATACAGGAAGAACGTAATGAGCGACCTCCTGTTGTACACCATGATTTTTATTTTACCTCCGGGACGGGTAACACGAATAATCTCTTCGAGGGCTTTTATGGTATCGGGTGAATGGTGGATAACACCCCAGGAATACACGAGATCGAACATATTATCGGGATAGGGAATATTTTCGGCATCCCCGACAATGATTTCTTTCGCTTCCAGTCCATAAACATTGAGCCGGTTCCTGACATGTTCGACAGCCTCCTCAGTAAGATCGAGACCGTATGCCTCCGCACCGGCCCTGACCCACTGCAAAAAATCGGTTCCTGTTCCAACTCCGACTTCCAGTACTTTCTGGCCATGAAAACGTGTGAACTGGGCGAATGAGAATATTTCTGATTCCAGACTGTACTTGTAATCCTCGAGTTCATCGAAATATTTGCGCGAATGCTTTTCAGAATCCGAGCCTTCTGTGCCGCAGGCCCGTTTATTCCAATATTGTTTTACCTGGGCTTTTAATTCCTCTTCATTCATCCGAAAACACTCCGATATGTTTATTTTTTATGAAACAGCACAATAAATATGATAATTCAACTTCTTTTTGAACCGAGTTTTCAAATTGTATGACAAGGGAATAACATAATCCATTAAAGGGTGGTGAAAAAGGATTTTTTTTTGTGCCCGGCAGTGGAACAGTGTGTGTTTACTACAGGTATGGAATCACTGTTTCATGTATTGACGATTTCCTTCAATTTGACAATTATTTTTCCCGTATGTTCTTTCCATGTGTACTTTTCAACCACTTCTTTCCGAGCTGCCTGACCCATGCTTATCCTCAATTCCCTGTTGTCGATCAGCATTTTCAGACCCTCGACAAGAGCATCGATATCATGTGGTTTTACCAGCCATGCTGTCTTTTTGTGTTCGAGAATTTCACCTATCTGGTCCATGTCGGATGCGACAATTCCTTTTCCGGTCGCCATATACTCGAAGAGCTTTGTCGGGGAGCCGAAAAAGGGAGTACCATCCGGATTGGGGACATGAGGAGAAACGAGGATATCACATGCGGCGAGATATTGCGGTCCCTCTTCCTGGGGACGGAGTCCTGTAAGAATACTGAAATCGTCGACAGTGTGTTTTTTCAGATTTTCCTTCACGAGCGGCATGGTAAGGCCATCTCCGATCATGAGCAATCTGACCCGATCCTTATAACCGGGATATGTGTTCAACAACACACCGAATGCCTCGGCGAGTACTTCTGCGCCATGCCAGCGGCCGAACGTACCGATAAATCCCAGAACGGTTTTATCGGAAAGAGCGTATTTATTGCGTACTTCGGTGCCGTCGACCTCCGGGGAGTAGATATCCGGATCGACTCCGTTCGGGTTCAACAGTATTTTGTCCTGTTCGATCCCGCGCTCCATCAACTCATCCTGTAACGGTTTGCTCACCACCACGATCAAATCGGCGGCTTTGAAATTGCACACTTCAATATCCCGAGCCAGGGATTCATATTTCAAAGGATTCCCCCAGTTTCTGCACACCCAGACCTCGGAACCATTATATTCGAAAACAAAGGGTACACCAAGAAGCCGTGACAGCTTTGCCCCGGAATAGTCGAATAAACTGCACCTCTGATAGATAAACGATGGTTTTGTGTTTTTCAATATGGATAAAGCTTCTTTGATAAATGTGCCGCAAGAATTCATATACCATAATTCAACCCCCATATTCATGAACTTTTTCTGGGGTTTGATAAGAAATGTTTCGATTTCTTTTTTTACCATCGGGCTGTAATCCGTAGTCAAAAAAAGAGGGAGTGGAGTAAAATACCCAAGATTGTTGAGTATTCCTGAAATATGACCAACCGAGCCGCCGGCGCGGACGTTAAAGGAAAGAATGGTACGCAGGTAAGCGGGAGGTTTTGATAAATCGAGAGTCTTTTTATTACCTTTTGAAGGAACAGTGTTGGCCAGTACTCGTACCTGATTTTTGACCTCTCTTATAAGCAGTTCCCGATTATAATAGTGGAAATAATAGTGTATTGCATTTTTAATTTTTTTAAATAAGAACCTGATTTTCAGTAAAAAGCGACCAATTTTTTTTATAAATCGTATCAGAACCTTAAGTAAATATCTAACGATACGCTTTAATATTTTTATATTGCTAAAGTTTTCTTCAATGGAATCAGAAAAATGGATGAGAATACTTCCTCTGCCTAACATTTTTAGCATAATAAATGTTCGTAGGGAAATATGAGATAGTTTCTTTTCTGTCGAATAATAGGTAATACTGTCATACCTGAATATATGGTTCAAAAAGTTCTTTCGTGTAATTTCAATTTTATGACTATCACACATGAATATATAGTTGTTTGGATTATGAATTATCGTTAGGTTTTTGATAGCCATGCATTAATACCTTATTAAGTGGAATTGTTAAGAGGGCTGTGAAAAAGTATATTTTTCACGAGCCCCGGGACGAAATGTGTTGTTTTGTTGCTGTCAAGGGTATGTAAATCAGCACTTCGTGCCGACCCTTGACAGCTTATATCCACGTAAATGGCGTTTATCACAACACTTATAAAGTGATACCTGAAATAAATGTGTGCTTTTCAATATATCTACGGTAAGCATTTTATAAAAGGTCAATTTTTCCTGTTGCAGCGATGAATGTTTTATGACGATATATTTTATGAACATCCTGTATCAATTGATCATAGCATGTGGGCTTATCGGGTTCAACAAGTGAATTCATGTGAAAAAATCAGTGTGATATTATCCTGAAATTACGTATTATACTAAGCACTGAAGATGGTTTTAAAGTATGTAATATCAGAATAATCAGTGGAGTATTGAATTTTTCCAATTAATATTTGCATAATAACACAATTAAACTGTTAATCCGGCGAATAAATAACGATACTTATATTGGAATCGATGCCGAAACATGTTTGGCATGACGCTATCCGATATCACTGTTTAACCACCGGAAAGATAATAATCATAATCATGCCCAAATTCAATATAAACAACATGGGGAAACCTATATACAGTATTCTGGAGAATCGTCACCTCCTTCTCCAGACTACATTCAATGATATTCGAGGTCGTTTTGCCGGTTCGATAATGGGTCTTCTGTGGATAGTGTTATACCCGCTTCTTCTGCTCGGTTCTTATGCTTTTATCTACATAGTGATTTTTAATATAAGATTTGCGATATTCAATTCCTATGAGTATGTTGCCCTGATTTTCTGCGGTCTCATCCCCTACATTGGTTTTTCCGAAGCGCTCGGTATGGGTGTATCCTCTGTTGTTGCCAACAGGAACCTGATAAAAAACACCTTGTTTCCCATCGAACTCATTCCGGTTAAAGCAGTTCTTGTCAGCCAGTCCACTCAGTTTCCCGGAATGGGTTTGCTTCTTATAGCACTTATTATCCTCAATAAACTGGGAATATGGGGGTTTCTGCTGCCGGTCATCTGGTTTTCTCAGATTCTTTTCTCAATAGGATTGATATGGATACTGAGCAGCCTGAATGTATATTTCAGGGATTTACAGAGTATTGTTCCTGTCTTTTCCATTATGCTCCTGTTTGTCACACCCATAGCATATACTCCCGATATGATACCCGCAGCAATGAAGCCCTTCCTGCTGTTAAACCCTTTGTATTATTACGTTACAGCCTATCAGGATGCGCTCATGCTTAACCGTTTTCCCCGTGAGGGGACACTGTTTATTGCCTTCGGCATAGGTATTGTCATGTTTATGGTTGGGTATTACTTTTTTTCAAAAATGAAAGTGATTTTTGTCGATAATGTCTGAAACAGCTGTCAAAGCTTATAATCTGGGCAAGATGTACAAATTGTTCAGAAGTCCGGGCGATAAAATCCTCGATGCTTTTGGCGTTCTGGAATGGGCGTTCTGGAAAAAGTATAAATTCCGGGAATTCTGGGCTTTGCAGGATGTTAATTTTGAATTGAAAAAGGGAAGCCGGCTCGGAATTATCGGCCCGAATGGCGCCGGTAAAAGCACGCTGCTCAAAGTCATTTCCGGAAATATTCCTCCCAGTGTGGGGACTGTCGAAGTAAACGGCAACATCCAGGCGCTGATGGAGCTCGGGACAGGATTCCACCCGGAATTCACCGGATATGAGAATATTCGCGCTTCGCTTGCGTACCAGGGTTTCACCCTCAATGAAATAAAAAAAGCGGAACAGGAGATAGCGGATTTTACTGAAATCGGGCAATTTTTATCACAGCCTTTCAAAACCTATTCGGACGGCATGAAGGCACGTCTCGCTTTTGCCACTGCGACGGTAATCAAGCCTGAAATATTGATTATCGATGAAGTTCTGGGCGCCGGTGACGCGTACTTTTTACGAAAATCGAGCCAGCGCATGCTTAAGATGGCTGAAAGCGGCGCAACCATTTTGCTCGTATCGCATGCGCTTGAACAGATCATGAGGTTCTGTGAAGAGACTATCTGGCTGGATCGGGGCCGAATTGTCATGTTTGGGGCGAGCATTGAGGTAGTCAAAGCATATGAACAGTATGTCCGCATGCTGTCTGACCGTCGGATAAAAGCACGGAATTACAAGAGGATGTCATCCCGATACGGCAGCGATACATATGATATTTTTGGCGATTATATTTTTGTGGTCTTCAAACTTGAGGGACAGTATCAGGCATGCTGTGATATTTCGGAAATAAGGCTGCTGAAAAACGGGGAAATCGAAGAACGGCTCATGGTTGGCAGTTCGCAGGACAACAATCCGTTTCATTCTTCTTTTGTGATGATCGAAGAAGGTGATTGGTCAAGTCCGCAAAAAAAGGAAAAAGTTACCTGGAGGAGCCTTAATATTCCAAAGAAGCAAGGTATGGTGACGGGGAAAGCAGCGTTCCTGTTTCACGCGCTCTTCGATAATACCAAATATGATTTAGAAATAGATTATCGCTGCGAAAATGCCTGCACGTTGTCTGTAGAAATATGGAAAAACGGGTATACCCTCATTCATAAGGAAGATGTGCTGAACGAAACGCAGGGATGGGCAAAGAGCTGTATAGAGCTCAAAAACCTCGTTTCGGGAGCAGCAGGCGCCGATTCGGAGAATATTCCCCAGACACACATGAATCTCAATGAAAAAACCATTTCTGTGAGGCGTTGGCCAAGCGAGGGTTCACTGGCTATTGAACAAGTCTCAACAGTCAACGGTGAAAACAAGGAACAGACTGTTTTTGAGGTTGGCGAGCCCATCATAGTCAAGATATTGATAAAGGCACATAAAACCGGGCTGTTCCCTTTATTACCGGCTGTTTCAATTTATCGGCTTGACGGTATTCTTGTCACACACTACCTTGAACAACGACCAATCTGTTCGGTACAACTCGAGAAGGACCAGAAAAGGATTATCCTTCTCGATATGGGTTCTCCGAAATTTGGGAATGGGTATTATGTGTTTTCTGTCGGACTATTCGGCGAGGCTGTTGAGGAATCACAACGTTATGACCTTATTGACAAGAGTTTCGAATTTGAGATTACCGGGAACGATCCGATATTTGCAGGAACAATATTCCACATCCCCGGTATCTGGAATGTAGAAATCCCCGGGAATAGCAATGAATAGTATGATATTCTATAATTTTAATAATCCATGCGAGCATTTCCTTCAGCAAAAACCGGATTTACTCAGTATGACGCGGAAAGGTAACGCCATACATGAATTGTGATATTCTGAATGCCCTGTCTGACAATATTCTGGCGGGTATAATCGAAGCGTGTGAAAATTATACAGTCGATGATCCTGCCGGAACACAGAATCAGCACTATATCAAACTCCCGTTTACCACAATGGAACAGAAGGACTGGGCTATTGCTGTTTCATTATGGCTCGAGCACGGAGCGCCATTGATCAAATCACTGGCCGACCGCCCCTGTCCTTCCTGTGGAAGCAGTATCAATCGTTTCCTGTTCTTCAGTTATGACGGATATCCTTTTTCCGAATGCGGGAAGTGCGGCTGCTGGTTCGTACCCAAAACGATTACTGCCTCTCTGTTTGAGCAATTTTTCGTAAGCTGTCCGAAAGCCAGAGTACTTGCCGGATTAATGGTTGAAAAACGTACGTTTCAGACCAATATCCATGACGATGTTAACAGAATCGGAGAATATCTTGGGGAGCTTCGCCCTTTTATCGAAACAGTATCTCAGAACTTTTCCTATCTTGATGTTGGGTGCGGACTTGGTCATTCCCTTATTGCAGCACAGGAACACGGATTTCTTCCCGAGGGTGTTGAGATTGATCAAACTGCTGTAAATCTTGCGCAGAAGAAAGGCTTGCTGATTTGTCATCCCGAAGCCTTCAACCAGTCGAAACCCTATGGACTGATAAGCTTCTGGGAAACGATGGAGCATATGAATGCTCCGGCGGAAGAATTGAAAAGGTATGTTCAGTATCTTGACGATCACGGGATTATAGCCCTGACAGTTCCCAATCTGGATTCTCCCATTGTGCGTCTTCTCCGCGGTGATTGCAGTTATGTTTTTGGCGGTTATAACACCTCTGGTCATATAAATCTGTTCAATGTAAATAACATGACGGAATTGCTCGGCAGAACCGGATTGAGTCTTTTATGCGCCGATGTCCAGTTCACCGATAATCCCTTTGAACTTTTTTCCTATTTGTCCGGTTTACACCATGGCGCCCGGGATTACTTGCTCAATCAGGGGGACAATACGACATTTACCAAAACAACAGAGGATATTCTCAACCTTCTGTGGCCATCGATCTCACTGGTATATCGTTTAAGCCTGAAACTGCCCATACTGAAAATTGTTGCCTGTAAAAAGGGTAAGGAGCATGTTTTTAAGGAAATATCAAATCATTATCGCGGAAAAATCCTTGAGGATATCATCATAAAGGCACAAGCGATTAAAGGCAAGAACGATATTCTGACAATGAATGATACATTGCAGAGTTATTACAGTGATATCAACATGTTAAACAATGAACTTACCAATGCAAACAATGAGCTCACGAATGCAAAAAGGAAACTGAGCTATCCTTTAGTAAAATTAGCATGTTATGTAAGTAAAAAGCTGGTTTCATTAAAGAATGGAATAACTCGGAGAACATGAACGGTTTATGAACCGGTTCCGCATGCTGATCTTCTCTGTTCCAACAAATATAACAATACTTTATGATGCCGTATATCTCGGTACAAAACAAAAAATGACAATTATATCCAGATGAATTATACAAATACATCAGATGATACTGCAAATGGGACCGTACAAAAACGGTCATTATTGAATATCGTTCTGGGTATATTTTTCAGCAGTTTTTTTCTATATTTATCGTTAAGAAAACTGAATTGGCACAGTTTCGTAACCTCTCTGCAGCAGACCAATCCTCTTTTTTTGATACTCGGTTCACTGTGTATTATCGGAGCCTATTTCCTTTTTGCCGTACGGTGGCGGGTACTTTTGGGCAGATCATCCGGCCTTTCCGTTAACGATGCATATGATTTTATCATGATCACCAATTGTGCAAACCTGATATTGCCTTCACGGCTGGGTGATCTGGCCAGGGCATTAATGACAGGCCGTTATGTAAAAATCAGTGTAAGTTACGTGTTAGGAAGCATTATACTCGAACGTATCTTCGATACCTTGACTTTACTTATTTTCGCATTGTCTCTGTCATTTGTGATCAATTTCCCAGCTCTTATCCAAACGGGTGTTGTCGTGCTGACAACGGGTTTGTCTGTGGCCGTTGTGGTTGTTGTTTTTTTGAATTATAACGAGGTATTTTTTACTCATTCTGTGCGTCGTCTTCTTAGCTTTTTTCCCCTGTCGATTTCACAATTCATACTCAATCAGTTGCAGTTTTTTACAAAAGGACTGAAAATTATTTCGAGCATCAGACAATTCATGGCGGTTCTGTTGTTAGGATTATTGGCATGGGCAGTATTTGGAATAGGTACCTTATGCAACGTAATTGCGTTTCGTTTCCAGGTTCCATGGTATGCCGGATTTTTTGTTTTGCTCACAACATCTCTTGGCAGTCTCATACCATCTTCTCCGGGATCAATTGGCATATATCACTATCTGGCCATATTGTCTTTATCAGTTTGGCTTCCTGATAAAAGCATGGCTATGGGATATGCGGTTGTAACTCACGCAATGTTTATTATAACATTCCTGATTGCAGGTATCTGGAGTCTGGGAAGAAAAAAATTGTCATTTCAATCAATAACTCAGTTGCGATCAATCCCCCGGGAAATGGTATTAAAAGAAGATAATACAAACGTACATGAATGAATAAGGCTGACAATGAATACCGAAAAACATCCCTCGTTCTTTGATTATTGACTTGTTTTTTTTTTCAACTATATTTAAACAATCATGTCTTTAAAAAAAGTTGTTTATTCTAATTCTTATTTCATAGAAAATATCTCACGTACGATTGACCCATGAACATTTTAAAAGTATTAATAACTGGTGCAGGAGGTTTTATCGGCTCGCACCTTGTCGAATACTGTGTCGATTCCGGTATTCAGGTAAAAGCGTTTGTGAGATATAACTCGAAGAATTACTGGGGCTGGCTGGAAAATTCCCGGTATCTGAAGGATATCGAGGTTATTACCGGTGATATCCGTGATTTCGATTCAGTATCCAAAGCTGTCAAAGGGGTTGACAGTGTCTTTCATCTCGCGGCTCTCATCGGAATACCGTATTCGTACGAATCCCCAGCGGCTTATATAAAAACAAATATCGAAGGAACAAATAACATCCTCCAGGCATCGCTCATGCATGCGGTTGGAAATGTTGTTGTTACCTCTACAAGCGAGGTATATGGTACAGCGCAGTATGTGCCGATCGATGAAAAACATCCGCTTTCGGCTCAATCGCCTTATGCTGCTACGAAAATTGCGGCGGATCAGCTTGCCTTAAGTTTTTACCGTTCATTTCAATTACCGGTAAAAATTGCACGGCCTTTCAATACTTTCGGGCCACGGCAGTCTGCCCGGGCTGTCATTCCCACTGTGATAAGTCAAATTTTAAACGGGATGGATGAGATAAAACTGGGTAATATCGATCCGACACGGGATTTTACATATGTGAAGGATACGGTGCGGGGATTTCTGGCTATTGCCGGGTGTGATACCTTTCTGGGCGAGGTCGTGAATATTGGCATGAACAAGGAAATTTCCGTTGGAAATCTTGTAGAGAAAATAGCACAGGTGATGAACAGGAACATTACAGTTTCCATGGCTGAAAACCGTATGAGACCATCAGCCAGCGAAGTTGAGCGGCTTATGTGCGATAATTCGAAAATCCTTGCATCCACTCCATGGAAACCTGAGTACAGTCTCGAAAACGGACTCAGAGAGACCGTGGCATGGCTGAAAGATAATATATCGCATTATAAACATACCCTGTATAACATATAAGTGAAAAAACACAGCGATGAAAGCAGTCATTTTAGCAGGCGGTCTCGGAACCCGTCTAAAACCGTTTACGGAAATAATACCGAAGCCGCTTTTGCCTATCGGAGAGAGCTCAGTACTCGAGATCCAGATACGAAACCTGAGCGCCTCCGGTTTCAACGATGTTTTTATCGCGACAAATTACATGTCCGAATACATCAAGGCTTACCTCGGCAATGGCAGTAAGTATGGTGTTACGCTGACTTTCAGCACCGAAACCCAGCCAATGGGGACCTGCGGTCCCCTGACATTGCTGAAAGAGCATCTGCAGGAACCGTTTCTGCTCATGAACGGCGACATCCTTACCAACCTCAATTTCAACAGAGCGTATAAAGCCAGCAAAAAAATAGATGCAAGCCTGGTTGTCGTAACGAAAGAAATTCTCCTGCCTTTCAATTTCGGCAAAGTCATCTGTAAAGATAATTTTATCGTCGAAGTTCAGGAAAAACCCAATTTCAAACACGAAATACTCTCCGGGATTTATTTCATGCATCCGGATATCTTTCGGTTTATTCCCGAAGATACGTATTACGGCATCGATTCGCTTATCATGGACATGCTCCGTAAGGGGGAAAAAATCGGCAGATATCTGATGAAGGAATACTGGCTCGATATCGGACAATTCACTGATTATCAGGATGCGCAGGAAGCATATAAAAAACATTTCGGACAGCAGCAGCACCTGTAAGAAGAGGCGCATGAAATCCAATGTTCTTATATTAGGCGGAGCCGGTTTCATCGGCAGTAACATAGCCGAATGGTATGTCAATGCCGGCTGGAATGTTACCGTTGTAGACGGTCTGCTCGAACAGACAGGCGGTCGGATCGAAAATATTTGGAATATCCTTCACGATATACATTTTATTCAGTCACGTATTGAAGCTTATGAACCATTACATGATCTTGTACATAACAATGCCCTCATTATCGACTGCATGGCATGGACAGCGCACAACAGTGCGCTTGAAAATCCCCTTTACGATATCGAACTGAATATTCTGTCCCATCTGCCGCTGCTTGATGCAGTAAAAGACAAATCCGGCATAAAGATCGTATTTCTGGGCTCACGGGGTCAATATGGGAGTCCTCGGGTCGAAACCATTACCGAGGATACACCGATGGTGCCCGAAGATATTCAGGGAATCGACAAGGTCGCGGCGGAATCGTATTTCCGCATATATTCCAAACTGTACAACATTCCCGTCATGAGCCTGCGAATCGGCAATTGTTATGGTGAAAATCAACCGGTCAACGGTCCGGATATCGGCCTCGTGGGAACATTCATACGGTCGATACTAGATGGGAAAACGATCGATATATACGATACCGCGCGAAAAAGGCCGGTCATATATGTAAAAGACCTTGCGGAAATCGTATTCAGACTGGGCGCCGTTCCATTGCAGGGTTTCCATGCCCTGAACGTATGCTGCTGGAATATTCCGATCGAAGACATCATGAAAACCATAACAGAAACAGTCGGTTATGGCACGTACCGTAAAGTGGATATGCCGATCCATGTTCGGAAGACAGACATCGGGTACGCCGATTTCGATTGTTCGGTACTCAAGGGAATGTTGGGAGAAATACCGGTTACTCCTCTCGGGGATTCTTTCAGAAGCACGGTGGATTATTTCATATCACAGACTGTTTCAGGTTGACCATATATACGGATTTTCCACCATAATCCGGGAGTTTTCATCAACACCTGCCGGCACCAAAAATAGCATGATCTCCACAAAAGGAACAGACAAACATGATCTGGAGATGTGATCTCGTCCCTCAATACGAGGCATATAAAGAAGAAATACAGGGCGCAATCACGCGGGTTCTTTCTTCGGGACGGTATACATTGGCCTCCGAGGTTGCGGCTTTCGAGCGCGAATTCGCATCATATATCGGTACCGGGTATGCGGTGGGTGTCAACAGCGGCACCGATGCGCTGATTCTGGCGCTCGAGATGTGCGATATTCATGAAGGCGACGAAGTCATTACGACACCGTTTACCGCTATTCCCACCTATTCGGCCATCCGCCGTGCAGGCGCAGTGCCGGTTTTTGTCGACATCAACCCTGACACCTTTCTGATCGATGTTCACCGGGTACCCGATGCGATTACGAAACGGACGAAGGCAGTCGTTCCCGTTCATCTGTTCGGGAATGCCGTGGATATCAAGCTGCTCAGAGACCTTATCGGAAATGATATTTTCATTGTCGAGGATTGTGCACAGGCTCATGGCGCGGAGGTGAGAGGCAAAAAGACGGGGTCGCTCGGGGATTTTGGAGCTTTCAGCTTTTACCCCACGAAGAATCTGGGTGGTTATGGTGACGGGGGATTGATCACGGTTAACGATAAGGAAACTGCCGACATGCTGAAGAAAAAGCGCATGTACGGGATGATCAACAAAGACGAGTTCGAATTCGACGGTATAAACAGCCGTCTCGACGAGCTGCAGGCCTCGATACTCAGGGTCAAGCTGAAATACCTCGATGCCATGAACGAACGGCGCATTGAACTTGCGTCGCTTTATGAACGTCAGCTGCCCGGGGAATTCATCCGCCCGCAATGTGCTTCCGAAGGAGTGCGACCGGTGTATCATGTATACAGCGCCCGCTGTTCATCGGGACGTGATGAGCTTCTCGCACATCTTGAAAGCCGTGAAATCCAGTGTAACGTATATTATCCCAAACCTCTGTACCACCAGAAGGCCTATCAGGGTATGTTTGACAGGACCTATAACCTGGCGCATGCAGAGGAAACGGCGCGAAGCATCATTGCGCTTCCGTTTTATTCTGAAATGTCACCCGCAACGATAGAACTCGTTGCACAAACCATCAAAGAATTCTATGGTGCGGCATGATTGATCCGGATGTTATTCTGGGAAACAATGTCAGGATTTTCGATCCCGGCCTGGTGAATATTTTCGGATGCGAAATCGGGGACAACACCTTTGTCGGGCCCTTCGTCGAAATCACGAGAAATGTGAAGATCGGGAAGAGTTGCATCATCGAAAGCCATTCTTTCATCTGTGATTCCGTGACTGTCGAGGATGCCGTTTTTATCGGCCATGGCGTCATGTTCACCAACGATATCTATCCCCGCACCGACCGTCATGTCGAATACAAAAAAACGCTCGTTAAGCAGGGGGCGAGCATAGGCTCCAACGCAACGATAGTACCCGGGGTGACCATCGGGCGTCATGCTATCGTCGGAGCGGGTGCGGTAGTGACAGACGATGTCCAGGACTTTTCCATTGTCGCCGGCAATCCCGCAAAGACCATCCGTACGTTTGCCGGCCTTGCGGAACTGAAGGCTTATATCGAAACCCGCCAGACAACGAAAAACAATCGATGACACCATATTCCATCACCGTTGTGACGCCCGTTTATAACGAAGAAACGCTGCTGGAGGAATCCATTGCCCTGATCGATACATTTCTTTCACGGCATTTCACCGATTACGAGATACTCATTATCGAAAGCGGAAGCACCGATCGGTCCGGGGAAATCTGCGACAGGCTTTCGGGCCGTTATGACAGGATAACGGTGATACATGAAGGCAGCCGGAATGGATTCGGGTCTGCGCTGAAATTGGGATTCAATAATGCGGCGAAAGATATTGTATGCGTGATAACTGCCGACATGCCATTTCCTTTAGATACGATCGTTCGCGCGCTTCCGCTTCTGGAACAGAATGACTGTGTGTTGAGTTACCGATCGAAAGACAATCGCAGGAGTTACTTCAGAAAAATTCAATCGTTTGTATTCAATGCATTGATAAAATTAATATTTCGTTTAAGAATGAAACATAGCAGTTCAGCTTTTAAGATATTCAGAAGAACAACCTTACAAAAAATGACTTTTATTTCAAACGGTTGGTTTGTTGATATTGAAATTCTCTATTGGATAACAGAAAACAAAGTAAAGTATATAGAAATACCTGTCGAACTAATAGAAAGACAATCAGGAGAATCAACGATTACACTCTTTACTCCTTTTTTAATTATAAAAGAAATGTTTAAGTTTTATAAAAATAAAATATTATTTCATAACCATTGAAAAAATCAAAAAGGGAGTATCAATTCATGAATATTCTTGGTTTTAATTATCTAGGTCACGATGCATCCGCATCATTACTGTGCAATGGAAAACTTGTTGCAGCCATAGAGGAAGAACGTTTTACACGAAATAAAAAACATTATGGGGGATTTCCTTTTCGATCAATATCGTTTTGCCTTAAAAAGGCAGGTATCGACGCAAATCAAATTAATATTTTTAGTTTTTATATAAAACCCGAAGATTTGATGAATTACACGGCATGGAAATTTGTGTTATCGCCATGGTACTCAATAAGAAACAAAATTCTTTTTGCCTCAAGAGCATTACTCTACTACAATGCTCTAACAATGCGTTCCCGTTTGAAAAAGCATTTTCCATATTTAAAAAAGGGAATAAATCTTTCTTTTGTAAGACATCACGATGCACATATGGCTTCAGCATTCTTTGTATCACCTTTCACCGAGGCAGATATTATTTCAATTGATGGAATCGGAGAGTGGGAAACAACGGTTATAGGCCAAGGGAAAGATAATATGATAACCCGTATACAATCTCACTGTTTCCCTGATTCTATTGGCTATTTATACAGTGCGATTACGCGTTTTTTAGGGTTTCGTGTCAATAATGATGAATATAAAGTAATGGGTTTGGCAAGCTATGGTGATCCGGAAAAATACAAGAAATTATTTGAAAAAATTGTATACTTTAAGGAACATGGAATATATAGAATTAATCCCCAATATATAGCACTTTCACATAAATGGGGAAACATATCAAAGCACTTTATTCATGAAAGTGGCCTTTTACCAAGAAAACCTGAGAGTGATATTAGTCAGGATCATAAAGATATTGCTGCAAGTCTTCAAAGTATTACTGAAAAAGTGGGAATTCATATTGCACAAGATTTACAAAAAAGAACAAAATCAAAAAAACTTTGTCTTTCAGGTGGAGTGGCATTGAACTGTGTTATGAATGCTAAAATTTTAGAAAACACCTCTTATGATGATATTTATATTCAACCAGCTTCCTATGATGCCTCATGTTCGTTGGGTTGTGCTTTATGGATTAACCATATTAATTATAAACAGCCTCGTAATTATGAAATGAATCATGTCTATTATGGTTACGAAGCCGATGATCAGGAAATTTTATCAACTCTAAAGAAGTATGAAAATATAACATTCAGAAAGTGTGAGAATATAGCCAGAGATACAGCTGCCGAGATGGCCAAACAACGTATTATCGGTTGGTATCAAGGGAAAATGGAATGGGGACCGAGAGCTTTAGGTAATCGTTCAATTTTAGCGGATCCACGTCAAAGAAAAATGATGGATATTATTAATGACCGGATCAAGCACAGGGAAGATTTCAGACCGTTTGCCCCTTCATGTAAAATAGAGAATTATCGGGAATATTTCAATTTCCCAGTCCCGTCGCCTTTCATGCTTCTCATCTGTAACGTCAAAGAAGAAAAGCGATCGGTGATCCCAGCCGTTACCCATGTTGATGGTACTGCACGATTTCATACGGTTGAAAAAAAACATAATCCACTTTACTGGGAACTGATACATGAATTCGAAAAGCTGACGGGGGTCCCCGTGGTACTTAACACTTCGTTCAATGTGCGAGGGGAGACCATAGTCATGACACCCGAGGATGCTATCAATTGTTTTTTAGGGACAGGTATTGATGCGCTCGCAATCGGTAATTATTTTGTTGAAAAAAATAACCTATGATTTGGTAAACATAATTTAAGCATTGCTATAATGGAACACCAACACCTGTCATTCATCACTCTTGTCAACCACATGTTCTTTTAAATGAAAAAGTATTTAAAATATAATATGCTTCACAGATAAATTAGCAGATTATAATTATACTATAATTAAAAGGTTATATATGGCGACAGATAAAATCAGTCCAAATGCAGAATATATGTATGATAGTTACCGTTTTGGTAAATTCAGCTACAGAGATAAAAGAGTAAAATACTATCATTTGCTTACCGAACTGATTGAGAAAAGTAATAAATCAAAATGTATATATGATATTGGGTGCGGAGCGGGTTTCTGGTTTGATATTTATCTGAAGTATGGATTTTCTAAAAATGCTATCCATGGCCTTGATTTAGCCCCAGGCAATGTTGAACAGTTACAAAATAAAGGTTATGACGTCAGGTATGGAACCGTTCTTGATTTGGATTATGATAATGATATATCCGACATTACTATTTGCAATGGCGTAATACATCATACAAATAACAGTTTTCAGGCTTTTAAAGAGCTAGTGAGAATAACCAAACCAGGAGGGGATATATATGTCAGTGTTTATAATGTCTGGCATCCGTTTTTCTATATCGTATATAAAGCTACATACCCGATAAGATATATCTATTGGAACTGGACAAAAAAAATTGTAAATGTGTTTTTCCCCTTTTTTTATTTTCTATATAAACTCCTTTCATATTTCGCTATTGGTGAATCATTGGATAAGAAAACCGCAAAAACAATTTTCATGGATCAGGTGATTACTCCCAAAGCGGAATTATTTTCCATTAAAAAAATGGAACGTTATGCATCTGAATGTAATGTTAAAATATTAAAAACAAAGTATATCATGTATTATCTGATGATTTCGTTTATTATTAAAAAAGAATCATCCGATTAAATTAAACTTGAGTGATCAAAGGTTATTTGATTTTTACCAAAATTTTTTTAAAATTACTCCGCTATATTAAATAAAATAAATCATGTATTTTCAACAATTTAACATCTTGAGATATCATGGAAAAAACGATTAAAAATGCACTTGAAATGTACAATACTTATCGATTCGGTATCCATAGTGTTGGTAAAAAAGTACGTTTAGATTTTATTGCGCTCTTAAAAGACTTCTTTAATCATGTAGATAAGGACGATAATTTATTCGATATAGGCTGTGGACGGGGGTTTTGGTTTGATATATATAAAGAATATGGTATGAGAATTGAAAAGATATATGGTCTTGACCTTTCTCCAGAAAATGCAAAGGAATTGAATAAAAAAGGATACAATGTAATATGCGGAAATATTCTTGAAATTGCTTTTAATGATAATACTGCTGACAATACAGTATGTAATGGTGTTATTATGATTACTCCGGATCCCTTTAAGGCTTTCCAAGAACTTATAAGGATAACGAAACCGGGCGGATATATTTTACTTGGTGTTTATAATAAATATAATCCGTTCCACTGGATATATAAATTTCTTTATCCCATTAGATATTTTTACTGGAATATAAGTAAAAAGATAGAACTTATAATATATCCACCCATAAATCTATTATTTCAAATTTTAACGTTAATTAGCACAGGTAGAATTATGGATAAAAGGACATCGAAGATTATTTTCATGGATACAATAATGACTCCGCAATGTAAATTATTTTCAAAAAAAGAAATCCGTAATTATGCTCGAAAATGCAACGCACAAATAATTATGGAAGGATATAATAAGTATAAGCTCATGATTTATTCAATCATCAAGATCAACAAATAATATTGATAGAGGATTTGAGAAGTGCTACATATTTCTAAAAGAAATCTCAATGTATACTTTACTCTACTATTTGTTGAAGGAATATTTGTATCATACCATCTTATTGATATTTTGAGACATCTGTCTCCGAGTGATGAGAAATATCCGGCAGTATATGTGGGAATGACAGGTTGTGCACTTGCAGCAACAATACTATGTGGCGTCGTTCTACGCTACAGTCAAATATCAAAAAGAACGGTGCTGGAAAAACTGTTTAACCGTGTCAGTGTTGTGATTGCATCAGTATTGATCAGTGGATTGTTCACAATAACGGCATTATGGATAATCCACTCGGGTTTGATCGGTCTGACAATTCAGAATTTTTTCAAACCATTTCTTTACTGGAGCCTGCTTTTCGAACTGCAAACAATCATCATCATATTGATCCATTACAACTACAAAATCAGGGCTAACCTTTCGCATTGGACGAACATCATTGTTATTCATTCACGGCGGACGAACATAAAGACCACTCTCTCGCATTGGACGAATAACAGGTATTTCCGTATCATAAGCCCCTTTACCGGTATACCGATTCTGTTAATAGCGAATTATTTATTGCGCCGTTATTTAGAACATTCAGAACTATACATGTATAATTATATGAATTACTTCTACAAAAACGAGTTCGCTCAGGTTCTTGCCACCTATCAATGGTGGAAATATTTTTTACCGTTTAAAGAGCTCACAGGTTCATGGACAACAACCACGTTGATTTTAACCCATTTTCTTACTTTTATACTATCCACGGAAACAATCTGGTTTATCTATAACGCGCTGGTGATCATAGCCTCATTCTTTGTTTCCTGGTGGGTGTTCCGGTCGCGTGTATTCAGCTATACTCTGGCTATCTGCATGGGGTTCGGTACGCAGTTATATTTATCGTATCTGGTGACCGGAACGATGACATTATATTTACTCCTGATTTATTATATGTTTCTTCTCTTTTCGGGATATAAAGTTCTCCTGAGTGAAAAACACCGGATACTATGGAAATTTTTATTTTTGCTGAGTCTTTTAATAACCGCTCTGGCCTATGAGGGATGGCTTGATTTTCTTGTTTTCATCTGTATAGTCTCCGTTTTTCTTTTTGTCATTTTCGCGCAGTCAGGTCAGAGCTGGCGAATACCGAGAGTGATATTTATTTTTGTCTCTTCGACCATAACCGGTATTCTTTATGTATTGATCAAAACCCGGTATTACCAATACGGCCAAGCCCCCGGATCGGAGCCCGATGTCGTTTTCAATTACCCCTATCTGATGCTCGCCACCGAAGATGTGATTTCAAACGTGTTTTTTTATCTCTATCTCTCGCTCACCAATTTCCTGCCGCCTTTTATGCTGTCATCCAATTCACTCTATCATTTCGGGGCGGAAAAGCTGATCGAGCTCCAGCATGGATATCATGCTCCTTTTACATACCTTGTTCCCATGCATCACCTGTTCATATGGCGGTATTATGCCGGTGCGTTTTTTGTCGTCTTTTATTATCTCCTGTTCAAAGTCATCCGGAAATCCTTTAAAACGTTATCACCCCATTACATCATCATCACCGTGTTCATGCTCATGATCGCCGTTCTCAGCCCGACACACATTTTCATAAAATTCCGCCCGATGAACAGCGTACCGTATCTTTCATACAAGGTCCTGGTGGGCATCCTGGGTTCGGCGCTGCTCATATCGTACCTCATGATGACCGCCCGTTCCCGGTTCAGGAATACATACAATTATATTGGTTTCGTTGTGTGCTGCTGGGGATTCATTCTCTACAGCGCCCTCATTCGCCCCGCATTTTTAAGCCATCTGGCAATTATAAGCGGTGTTTCGATAAACCCGATGCCTGATCCATGGAAGTCCCTGATCCATATTCTTTCCAATCTGACGAATTTCTTTTAATCGAAAGAATTCCCCGGGCTTGCTGCGGGGAATAAAAGCCCCCTTCCGTCACCTCGTGACATCTTCCCGGTACTGGGGGGCAGGAAATTATGTCTTGTCCTGAAATAAGTTTACATGAGGGTACAAGGAGTCAAAGATGACAGAGAGAATGGAAGGGCGGTTTATGTTACGCAGGATTGATTACGGTAACGAGCAATCCTCCATATTCCTCTTCGAGTTTATGAAAAAACCGGTTTGCCGTGCCGCTGTTATGCAGGAGCGGAATGCAGTAAAACATATAAAATCTCTTATGAACATAATAACCGTGGGGTAATCTGTCGATATAATTATTGATTTCATTGACAGAAAACGGCATTTGAAAACCATACAGCTTTTTGAAAATTTTCCTGCTCACCAGAAACCGGTTATACAGGGAATCCGATGGATGGATTATAACAGCACATTCATTCGCGAGCTCGAGATGTTTTTGGACAACCCTGAATCTGTCTTCGTTTTCAAAGTGTTCAATCACCCCCGAAGAAAAAACAATATCATGTTTATCGCCATGATAATTCAAAATATCATCTTCAACCAGCGTTGCCCGATCATCATTGTTAAATAACTCTCGTGCGACAGACAACGCTTTTTGGGATGAATCCACGCATGTAACGCTTTTTGCACCGTTCTGTAAACACAAAAAACTTAATCTCCCGAGCCCGCATCCCAATTCAAGTATTGTTTTATCGGTAAAATCACACAATTCATTCATCTTCGAAAATATATACTTCGTCATATAATCAAAAGAAGCATAACGGACATGCTTCCACATCTTATTATCCCAATCATACCCGTTGTGATTGTCCATTATTTTCAGCCTTATATTTTTTTTGACCTTAATATCCACAATTCCCGCATAATGGCACGGTTCTGCTGGGCAAGAAGACCAATGCCAAAAATGAGAAATCCGAAAAGTCCGAGAAAAAATGACGTTATCAACCAGTATATTGATGGTTGAGGGGTAAACAAATTATACAGGGCCAGAATAAACGTTATAAGCGATAAAAACCCGAGAAACAGACTCACCGGAAAGATATACCGGAAAGGGGCAACAGCGATACTGAAAAGCAGATGCGTGCGTATGAGCTTATTGATCCTCGATGAGGAAGTGCGTTTTTTTGCGGGATCTTTCCTGAGTTTCTGCACTTTCCACTCGAGTGTGGCGGGTACCTCGTAAATTTTATAATTAAGCGCAATTGCCTTGTTGACGATCTCCAGATGCATCTCTTTTTCATCTTCTTCCAGAGGCAAGGCAAGGAATTTTTCACGGCGGTAACCCCGCGTCATGCCCGTATTCATTGTTACGTTTTTACTCAATGCCATGCGAATCAGCAAATTACCGTATTTGCTCAAAAAAACACGTTTCAGGGGAACATTTTTATAACCCCCCGGGGACAGATGCGGCGATGCAATGACTATATCCGCGTCCGGCTTCTCTTTGAATTTTTCCACGATGTCATATACAATGTCATCGCCCCAGGAAGAATCGATCTCCGTGGTGACAATAATGTCCCCGCGAGACTGTGCTACTCCTGTTCTGATTGCATAACCACGACCCCGGTTCGACGGATAACTGATCACTTTCAGGTTCCCGTGTTCCTTTTCAAGGGCACGGGCTGTTTCCAGGGAATTATCCTCGGAACCATCATCGACAATGATCAGCTCCCATTCTTCCTGCAGTTTTACAAGGTTACTCAGCATGAGAAGAACCGAGTTTTCGAGAATCGAATCTTCATTGTAGAATGGACAGACAATCGAGATCATAGTCTCTATCCTCTATATTTCATAATATTTATGTGCATTTATGGTTTTCCCGAATTATGAATTTTCCCGCCTAAAACATTTTTTATCAGATTCAATCCCATACGGGTTTTCTTTCGGAATTCTCCGAACGACGAACACTTTACTATCTCCCGGATGATTACTTTCGGCCTCAAATAAAATTTTCTGGTGGCATAATGACTCAATCGCACCATTTCTTCTTTTCGTAAATGCTGTTCATAGAGATAGGGCATCACAAAGTCAGGAACCGGGTGAAGGGCATATTCACGCCAGAAATCTTCGGGTATAATACCTCCGGATAATCCCTCATTATACATCTCGGTGCCGGGATACGGGATGCAGACATTGAATTCCGCGTAATCACTGTCGAGCGCAACGGCAAAATCAATGGTCTCCATGACCTCCTTTTCCGTCTCGTCGGGCAGTCCGATCATGAAGTATGTCAGTACTTTAAATCCTGTTTTTTTCGCAAGGGCAACGGATTTTCCGGCCTGTTCGAGCGAAATGTTTTTCTTGATCTTCTCGAGAACCTGAGGATTGCCGGTTTCGATACCCAGATGAATACGGACACATCCCGCCTGTTTCATCAGGTGCAGCGTTTCCTCATCGATATTCGAAACTCTGTCACGGATAGCCCAGTTAAGTTTTATTCCCTTTTCGATAATCCCCCGGCAGATATCGACAAGTCTCTTTTGTGACCATGTGAATGTGTCATCGTAAATTTCAAGTTCACGAATCCCCATGTTTTCTATTAATGCCATTTCGTTTACAACGCTTTCGGCGCTCCGGCTCAAAGTCTTCTGAAAATTCAGCTTACAGTACACGCAGCGATAGGGGCATCCCCGGCTGGTGATCATTGTTGTTATCATAGACTCTTTCGCCAGAACGGAAGTGTAATCATCCAGAGGGAGAAGAGTCCTGGCCGGGAAAGGCAAACTGTCAATGTCTTTTTCAATATAATATGAAAATTTTTGCGGAGGCGCATTTCTTTTAAGGTAGATTCCCTCATCCAGAAGTTTTTCGCCATGCTCCAGATTATTGAGCAGGTTGAGCATCGGCTTTTCTCCATCGCCCAGAACGATAGAATCAACATATTCATTTTCCAGCGTTTCACGGGGATAGATACCGACATGGGGTCCGCCAAGAGTGATATGTACTTGGGGGAAATTCTCCTTGATTATCTTTATCAGCCGGTATACCGGATACCAGAAATCGGTCCAGCATGTAATCCCCACGACATCGGGTGAAAAGGCCCGGATTTTATCTATCAGTTTATCATCATCGAGGGGTTGTGCCATCAGATCATGTACAAGAACTTCATGGCTGGAATTTTCGAGTACATAACTCGCAATATATAAAAGACCGAGCGGTGGCTTGTTTCCGATACCTCCGCCCTTGGTTTGCACAAACAGGGATTGTACGCCCTGTTCCGAAGAAGGGAACAGTAATAATAACCTCATATTTTTATCTTTTCATCATCCTCAAAGAGGTATGTATCATTGCCGATTTCTTTCACTTATAAAACGGGTTGAGGAATCCGGCTGTCAATAAAGGTCCGAAACCAGAGCTCGACAATACTTATAGAATAGAGCTGATTTGCCCTGGCATAATCGTAGAGTGTGTCCATTCCGGACTGCTGGTTTTTCATGAACAGGTTTTTGACAAAATCGGTTCTGACGATAGTGCGCTGAATGGTTTTTTTGTCAAAGAGAAGGTCTTTCATGAATGTATGGAGCGGTTCTTTCCTGTACCATCGCGTAAAAGGTGTCGGGAAACCGCGCTTGGGAAGTTTGAAAAGAACTTCCGGCAGCTCTGTTTTCATACTCTGTTTTGTCAGGGCTTTCAGGGTGTTGTTTCTGAGTTTTATATGAAGGGGAATCCTGAGTGCAAGTTCTACCATCTCGTTATCGCACAACGGCGTTCTTGCTTCAATTGAATGAGCCATCCCGACCTTATCCTCCTGGATGAAGAGTGTCGGCAGATAGGTTTTCAGATATAATACCAATAACTCTTCACCGGGCAGGTACCCTTTGCCGTCCACATATGAGGCAAGAACATCAAAAGGTTCGAAATCTTTATTACGGGCAAGAAAATCCGGGGAGAAAAAAGAGGTGCGTTTTCTCCGCGGAGTCATGATGAACAAACCATGTCCGATTTCCGAATACAATAACGGGAAAAACAAAAAATACAGTACCCTCGTCCATTCATCCTTCCTGATACCTGATAAAACCCGCAGGAGTTTTAAAGGATTTTTTTTAAACGTTTCCTTGATCAAGGCTACTTTGTTGACCTGGTATCCGGCAAACAATTCATCGCCCCCATGACCCGTTAAAACAACCTTGACCGACTGTGATACCAGTTTTGACACCATATATTGAGGAAACGCCCCTGTTCCCAGGGTGGGTTCGTCCAGATGATAAATAACCTTACCTATATTGGCCAGATAATCCTCTGCCTTGATTTCAACTTCATGAGGAACAGCCGATATACTCTTTGCAACAGCCCTTGAGCCGACTCTTTCATCGTAGTAGCTGCTGTCGTTGAAAGCGCCTGTAAAGGTATGAAGCGGCCTGTCAAGGTATCTGGATGCAAGTGTTGCCACAGCGGAAGAATCAAAACCGCCGCTCAGGTATGCTCCCACCGGAACATCGGCTATCATATGACGTTTGACGGATTGCCTGAGTGTTTCGCCGTATTCTTCGAGGCACTCCTCAAAAGATCGAGCATTATCTCTCGTAAAGGATACATCCCAATAGATACCTGTTTTTATTCCATGAGGATTCCAGGAAAGCCATGTTCCCGGCAAGAGTTTCCAGATATTTTTAAAAAAAGTCTGCTCACCAAGTATATTTTGAAAAGTCAGGAATTCATAAACTGCTCTCATGTTGGCTTCTCTTTGTGATACCGCGGGCAGAATGGCTTTAATTTCCGACGCAAAAATCAATACACCGTCTTTCGTATAATAATAGAGGGGTTTTATTCCCAGACGGTCTCTCGCGAGAAGAAGGGTTTTTTCCCGTGAATCCCACAGGGCAAAAGCAAACATGCCGTTCAATTCGGTCAATCCCTCGACACCGTTTTCAATCACCCATACAAGGAGCACTTCGGTGTCTGACTGCGTAACAAAGACATGCCCCTTTTTTTCAAGGCGCTGCCGTAACTCCCGATAATTGTAGATTTCACCGTTATAAATTATGACATACCGTTTATCGCGTGAAAACATTGGTTGATGCCCGCCGGCAAGGTCGATAATGGAGAGTCTTTTATGGGCGAAAGAAATAAGTTTATCCTGATAATAACCCTCATCATCGGGACCGCGGTGATCGAGGTATCCCGCCATCTCTTCGATTTTTTTCTCATCCTGACAGATACCGGCATATCCGCATATACCACACATATGAACCTCTTACATAACTCTCTGCTATAACAGAATGTTATATGGCCAGCAACAAATCATTTTTTTCTCATTGTTTCAAAGATTTCTGAACATTTAATTGTCATCTTTATTAACATTTATTTGCATGAATGACAATTAATAATCCATAATGTTTATGGAGCCAGCGGTGCACAATTTTGGGAATTTTAAAAGGGAAAGCTCTGGCTGGAAAATAGAAGTGTTGGATTTCCGTTATTTCAAAAAGCCCATCTACCATCGTTTTCATTTCCTTTATGGTAAATGATTGTCCGATTGGATTGTTTTCTCCGTCATAGCGCCTGACAATTTCATCAGGTTCTACTGTGTTCAACATAGTTTCACGCCCTCTTCCACGGAGATTGATAATTCTTCTTAAAATCAATAAAATTATTTTAAGCAGGAAAGGATGGCGTAACAGAAAGAATTTATGATAAACGGAGAAGCAAGCAGTACCGTGAGGCTTTAATACCCTGTGAAACTCGACAATGGCTTTTTTAGTATCGGGGACGTAATGTATAACTCCCTGGCAGTTGATGTGGTCGAAAGACTCGTCCGGATATGAGAGTTGTTCGGCATTACCCACTTTTATATTCGGTTTACACGTGATATTAAATAATTCCAGACTCTTAAGAGTCAATTCCACTGCCTTGGATGTCAAATCACAAGCCGACACATTTACAAAACCTTTCTTTAAAAAATACCTGACCCAGAAACCGGGTCCACAGCCAACATCCAGAATCTTGCTTTCTTTTTGTAAGCCTTTGGTATAGATAGATTCAGGTTCATGGCCTGCATAACAATCATTTATATAAACATCTTCCCATTCAATAAACCATTCCTTGCTACCAATTTCATTTTTACCTTCCCCTTGGAAAAGAGGATTCTCTTCCCAGAAATGACGGACGTTTTCAATATCTTTTGAGCACATTTTTTTTATCCTCATGTAATTTGTGAAAAAAAATTCAACAAAAGAACAACTTTTTATAAACCACTCATGCGTAATGTATAATAGTTTTTGATGTTATATACAAGCGTATTGTTAGAAAACAAGGTATTTTCTCTGAAAAATCACAATTATCAAGTCCGAGAAATAATAGACAATTAAATATGGATTCTTAAATTTTGTTCCCATATATTATGATTTACGATCATCATACGGCTAATTTATATTCTTCATTAATACTATGATAAACGATGGATTTTCGATGTCTTATGTAAAAAGTCAACTTTCCAGAATATTTTTCCTAATGGGATTAGTTTTGAGATAAAGAAATAAAGTACCTCACTGCCGGAAATATATCAGAATCTCCTGATGTATTGCTCGTGTAAGCCGTTCTATTATTCCTGTTTTTTAGGCTATCTATCTCATAGCCAGTACTTCACTTTCAGATGTGACGTCTCCACCAATGAAATCAGCCGTAACTTTCTTTCCGGAATTGCTTGCAAACTGAAGCGAAAGTTGTTTATTTTCTTCCATGGCAGTGCCTCTTTGTTTTTAGGGGTTGGTTTTGAGGATATTTGTGTAGAACTACAATATAATACAGACATTTAATTAATGCACTGTCTTTTTATTCAAAAGAATTCCTCGAGTTCTACTCCGGGGTAGTTTATTTATTTTGGTTAAAAATATTATTGACATATCTGCCATATTTTTATAAGAGGTACGGTATATGAAAACTGTTTTTAAAAGTATACTCATCATTCTCTGCATTATTCTCGCAGCCATTCATATACATCAGTTTTTCGGATATACACGAAATGCCCCATATGTTACAATAGATGATACTATTGCGAATGTTTCTTTTGCCCTTGTTACTCATGGCCGTTATGGAGAGCTCACTACACCAATAATGGCGCCTGTTTACACTATCAGAACGTGGGGGTTTTACAATTACGGTCCCTTTTATTTTTATATAGGTGCTTTTCTGTGCTGGCTGTTTGGCAATTCAATTACTATAATGAGATTTCTCCATCCCCTCGGACTTATATCAATTGTCGGTATGTCTTTTTGGGTCTTCAGGAAATCCTCGATTGCCGCCGGTGGTATTCTTGCCGTTGTTCTTTCGGTAATTTTTACCCTACGTCACTGGCCCATGGTAAGACCTGATATCATGATTTCCGTTTTTTGTGGTTTGACATTTCTTTTCAGCTACTATGGTTTTACCGTCAATTCATGGAAAGCA
The DNA here is from genome assembly GCA_021372535.1 of bacterium. Lineage (NCBI taxonomy): Bacteria > bacterium. Next base: position 2,240 of record JAJFUH010000219.1, on the reverse strand, counting down.
TGGATGGGAGCCGCTTTTTCAACAATTGGAGCGTTTACAACACACCAGATTTCATTTGGGTTGATACCAGCTCTTGGATTAGTGTTTGGTATATGGGTTTTTAATACCATAAAAACAGAAGGATGGACCGAACGGTCAAAAAAGATCGTATTCACGTGTTTTTCAGGTCTGATATTGGGCGGAATAATCAGTACTCTTGTGTATTTCATTGCTATTGAATTCAGAATCAAGGATCTTTTAAGCTTTTTCTCTGCATATAGTTCTTTCGTCCAAAAAGAGATGTCGTATGGGGAAATCCTGGAAAGCCATATTATATGGACGTGGGGAGGACTGAATTCTTATTTTTATTCTGTCATGCTTATTTACCTTGTTTCGACCATACTGGTCATACTATCCTTCCGGATGGGGAACGAGAAAAGAACCTCTATTCTGGCGCTTGTCCTGCCACCGACGGCTTTTGGACTGAGTTACCTTTTCAGCTTGGGTTTCTACAGTAACTTTCATCTCGGATATACTATTTTATCCCATACACTTGCGGCCTGGACTTTCGCCTCACTATTCGCCGCAGCCGGAGCGCTTGGATCAATTTATTACCCCCAAAAATGGTATTTTGTAGAAATTGCAGCGATTATCATCGTTTCACTACTCGTTCTGAACCGCATTCAAAATGTCATGGCAAAACCATCATCATGGGCATTAAAAGCACAGGAGTGGGTTGCCTTTGACGACTATGCGGATCAAACCCTCAGACTGCTGCCTGACGGCGCCACAGCATGGGGTGAGATGGTTTTTGGTCTGGACTCCGGCAAGCGGGTCAATGTTGTTGAATTTCATAATGCCACCACCATGACTCAAGGTATAGATCGGGAAAAATTAAAGGAATTGGTGCCAGACTTTCTGCTCATAGGAACCAGCCTTCTAAAAGATATCTTGATTTTTGAAGTAAGAAATGCCCCTCCGCTCATGCAGAATTTTCTATTTATTTTTCCCGAAGAGCGATATTCACTGGTTGGTTTAGTACATGCGCCTCCCTATGGGACAACACGAATTTATCAGCATAAAAGCTCCGAAACCGAAACACCATCCACACCTTTTGTTGCAGTAAATCATGGATACAGCTCCCAGTGGTCCTATCAACTGAGTGATCCGCTGCCGGTAGATTTCAAGCCGTGCGATCCCGTAACCATGACTATCTCATATGGCGGACAGATTCTCACAAAAACATGTGACCGTTCTGTCAAAACAGAGCTGCCGGAAGGAACGTATCTGATCCGTGCCCGGGTAGAGAACAGGCACACACTGTATACGGGTATATTGATAGGCACTTCAACTTCGGATTATAAAAACGAGGTCACTGACATGGGTGTCGGTATTTGGCCCGGACTTTATTTCCCCTATGAATCCGAAGTATTCATGATTGCAGAACATATGGGGGGTGAATTTTATGTCAGTCAGATAGATCGAAATCCCGAGGCAACATTCACGATAGAAACCATAATACCTGTTGTCTCTTTACAAAAAGAATATGATACCCTGTCGATTCCGCCATTTTCTCAATGGCTGCTCAGCACACGGAGTGAAGAAGCTCAAATACTCGCTGCCACCGATTCTGTTTTAACCGTCAGCGGCGATGAATCACAGTGGGGATATCAGATAAAAAGCCCTCCCATACAAATCCCGCAAAAAAGCTTTTTAAAGCTTGTTATTCCGATAAAAGTCGACCAGGGACAGATAAGAGTAGGGATACTCGACCAGAACGAATCATGGCTGATTTATCCCCAGATACATAATAATCCATTTTATATTAACACCGGAAACAATAATCATATTACCATCGTTGTGCAGAATTATCAGATACAAGAACCCTTTGTCTCATCAAAATTTACCGTTTTCAAGCCACAATTGTTAACGGTTATTGACAGGGAAAACCTGTATGTCGATGACCTGATTTCCGAATATTTGAAATTACGGAATAAATAGCTTTTACCTGTAATGGTACTGAATCGACCCAGCCGCTTTTCTCGCTTAACAAGGAGGATGTCAACGGCAAGGGGAATACCATACAGCTGTCGATATCATGAATTCCTCATGCAGATGTGCCTCATGCTTATCAGCAGAACATCATTATTCAATATATTTTGTTGTTTTACAGGAGGATAAATATGAACACCACCAAAGATATCGAATATTTCAGACAACTGAATTACGATACTATCATCAGAAAATCCGGGGAACAATAT